>CAYXSB010000138.1:0-1524 GCA_964466865.1 uncultured Candidatus Saccharibacteria bacterium | reverse complement strand
GCGAATCAATCCATTGCAGCCTGTAATTATTACTACGCTCATCGTTGTGAATTAATAAGTATTACGCGGGTATTTGATAGATTCCTACCCATGAATCACGAATATGAAAGGTTCGCCCATGCAGATAACCATCTTGATACAGTTTTTCAATTCCTAAGCATACTGATTCTATCCAATTATATTTCTTGGTCAATTCCAAATTGCAATCATGCCACAGAATAAAACTGCCTTTAGGCATGAAGGGCAATAACTTGCGGGTGTCGTTATATACAAATTCTGTATCGTGTGAACCATCAACAAATGCCACGTTAATTTGGCCAATATTTGGCTCCCAGGTCGCAGTGTTTGCATAGATCTGCTCCACGTTCTTGAGATTTCGCTTTCTGAACTCCACTCCGACTTCTTCTCTTTGCATCGCTACTGTAATCAACTTTCCGCCTTCGCCAGTTAACGCTTCTTCTGGGTCAATATTGATCGTGTATATTTTTGTCTCTGGAGCATTGGCAGCCATCAGCACTGTACCCATTCCATTTGCCGTACCTATTTCCAGAGCCGTTTTGCCGCCAGCATTACGCATCACAGTTCCTAAGGATTCGGCGTCACGCACTCTACGCTCATTGGCATCTTCAATATAGTCGTAATCGTAGACATCTGGTCGATCCAAGATTGGGTCTAGTTGCCACTTGAAAGCTTTTTTAAGTTCTTGAACATTATTCAGTTCAATCACATTTGCCTCCATATGATGGAGGCTACTCTGAGTTACTATCGGTGCTTGCTGAGGTGTCTTTAATCTACGCGGAAACATAGTGAGCTTACTCATTTATAACTTTTAAGTCAGGCTCAGCCCATAACAGCGGCGTACCTGCGCCAACCCGCAACATAGTTGTAATTCCTTTCCTGACTGTAAAGTAACCGTAATACCCTTGGCTGTATGGGTTAGTGTGGGCCTCATCAAACAGAGTGAGACCTAGACTATATTCTCCAGTCGTCAAATTTAGGGCAGAGAAAGAGAAAATCAAGCGTGATCTTCCTTTGTCACAATCGAAACGTAACTGCGACCCTAATGCTACGATATTATCATCCATACGCTGACGATCAACAACATAGTTGAGCGTCATGTACACAATCCCGTTTTTAATATTCACCTTGGAATCGATGACCACCTCTAGGCTTACTGGTTCTTCTGATTTAAGATCGACTACCGCTTTGCCTTCAGCATTTACCAGCCTGACTGACTCAACTGAAACCTCATCAGTGCCAAAATCTGGATATCTAAATACTAAATTCAATTTAGTATTATCAACATTCGCCTTATCTCCGTTATCAGTTTCTGACGTGACTACTTTCCCCGTTTGCAGCAGAAGTTCGTAGACAGGTATGATTTCGCGCGGAGTACCAAGCATAACCTGTTTGCCGTGATCCATCAGCAGCACCTGGTCACACATAGCCTCGATATTTTGCATATTATGGCTTACCAGCACAAAGGTAGTCCCTGCCTCACGCATCTCCTTAATTTTGTCCAAA
>CAYXSB010000137.1:0-1587 GCA_964466865.1 uncultured Candidatus Saccharibacteria bacterium | reverse complement strand
TAAACCTACTGTATGCCGGCAGTGCCGCAAAGTGGTTACACTTCCGGGGCTTGCACCACCCAATCAGGTTATCGATATTTAATTGATCCTAACGGAAATATTGCCACCACCCAGGCACAAATTCAGCAGGCGTGCACCACTACCATCACCACACCTACGGGCAACCATGTATGCGGAGATGGTTTGTGCACCACAGGTGAGACCAGCCTCAATTGTCCTAGCGACTGTAGTGCCAGCACGCCACTTCCCAATACAGCGATAATTTCTGATGATGTAGACCGCTTAATTGCGGGAATTGGATTGATTGTCGTGGGGTTTGCGGCAGTGATATATCACAGAAGTGAGGTGACCAAGCATGGCAGAACCAAGTTGACCAAATAGGCCACTGGTCAAGTCAGTCTATTTGGTCCACATAGTCGATATGATCCATTGGTCCCTACACTCTGATACTGGAGAATCCTGATACTTGGGTGACAAACTCTGGAGTTACTAAGTCTGCGTACTTTTCGCCGGCACGGCGAATTCGGATTAGTTGCAGGCCTTTCTGTAAGTTTTCATTTATCCCAATAAACGCGCGGGGATGATCGTCAATTACTAACATTCGCGGAAAAGTCTCGTCGGCAATGATATCTACCTTCACACCCCGATCGGTGATTTCTACATCCGCATTTAATAATTCAGCTTTATTCATCAACGTGTAAATTACACCCTTAAGATGCTGGCTAATGTGAGCACAATTTAGCTTTGCCTGCTGAATCTGCTTGGCGCCCAAAGTGAACATTACGATATTAGCTTTTGTAGAATTTTGCTCCAGAAAATCATGCGCGTCCGGGAAAATCGCTTGCTGCACGGGGCAAGCAGAGTAGATCTTCTCAGCAGTTTCAGCCGCAGATTCCTTACTACAGTCGCATAGCAACTGCACATGTTTATCTAGATCATAGGCTCCATTCTCATTCTTGGCTTGCTCGTATGTACGATCAATATCAGCTTGGCTGAATCCTAAATCGTGAATGCGTTGCTTCAGCCACTCCGTGACTTTGGTGGTATCGATCATGGTGTGATCGAGATCGATTAGCACCAAAGGTAAATTGGGATCGATAGTATTAAATAGTTCGACTTCGGCATCAGATTTGAGGGGAATGAGTGAGTTTTCCATGACATAGTTTACACAATTTAATGCCCATATAGTTGCTGTCTGGTGTCATATTATGTAAATTATGCGTAGTGTGCATTATTTTGCACTTCTTAGCATTAATCTGAGTCACAAACATGAGCGAGAAAACACGACAAATAGTTATCATAGCTTTAGTTATTTTAACTGTCGGTTTGATCGGCGCGGCAGTGTATCTGGGAATTACGATTCAGCAAAATCAAGCTCCAACTAATGCTAACGCCTCCGGAAACTGTAGCGCTTCCTCAGATTCTTCCTGTCAAGGCGGTACTGCTGGTGCTACTGCATGTAGTAAGAGCGGTGTGTCCGGGACTTGCCAGTCTTTAAGTGGTAATGGTAACTGCACCTGTGTAACTAATACTTGCGCCACTACAGGCTCAGATACCTCATGTCAGGGTGCCGTGATAAATGCTGCG
>CAYXSB010000136.1:0-1707 GCA_964466865.1 uncultured Candidatus Saccharibacteria bacterium | reverse complement strand
GCCGGAGCTGACATTCGCTGAAGACAAGGGGCTGCAAACTCGTCAAGAATTTGCCGCGAAAGTTTCTACAGTGATCGATACTACTGCCGAACAGCTAGCAAAGACGATCAGTGATCAATATTCTCAGGGAGTGCAGTGGATCAAGATTGCTGACTCGTTGACTCTCGATAAGCGTCAAAAAATATTGGGTTTCCGCCGTGATGCAGATAAAAAACTAGCAGTCGAACAGCAGGGTAGCTTAGAGGGATATTTCTTTACTTACACTTCACAAAGGTTTTACCCAGAGGGACATTTGGCTTCTCAATTGATCGGCCTCACTGTCAGCAGTGATAACGGCTTAACTACAGGAGTCGGAGGTCTAGAAGGCGCTTGGGATGGCAATCTGCAACCGCTTGATGGTTATGTCAGTGGTGAACAGGATGCTAAAGGTAACGCTGTAGGTACCGCGGCCCAAAAAACAATTGAGGCCAAACAAGGCAGCTCTATTTACACCACTATCGATAAGAAGATTCAGGCTGTAGTCGAAGACCAATTGAAGCAAGGCGTGCAAGACTTTGGCGCGGATTACGGGTCGACAGTGGTGATGGATCCCAAGACGGGTGCGATTCTAGCCATGGCTAACTATCCTGATTATGATCCTAACGTTCGCGACAATAGCGATCCCAACGTCTACGGAAATAGAGCCGTATCCGAACCGTACGAAATTGGATCTGTAGGTAAGATTTTTACACTGTCAGCAGCGGTAGATTTGGGCGCGGTGACTCCGGATTCGGTGATCATCCAAGGACACAACGGTTGTGAAAGTATTTCTCCAGACTTGCCTCCAGTATGTACTCACGACCATTTACCTCAGCCCCCGTTACCGATTAAGCAAGCGTTCGCTTTATCAGACAACATTTACTTCCTACATTTGGCGCAGTTGATGCAGAAGTCAGACTTCAGTAGTTATTTGCGAAACTTTGGCATCGGTAAAGCATCCGGGATTGATCTTTCCGGAGAATCTTACGGGTTGTTGAAAGATTGGCAACGCTGGAATATTGCTGACCAGTCAGCGTATTCTTATGGACACTCGTATGAGGTGAACGCGGTTCAAGCCACGGATGGAGTAGCGGCAGTGGCCAACTTTGGGGTGCGCATGCAAGCGCACGTAGTGTCCAAAGTGGTGGATTCTGATGGTAAAGAAACCGTATTCAAGAATATCCCTTTGCAACAAGTGATTAAGAAGAGCACCACTGATCAGATGGACGCGATGATGCATGTGATTTTTGAGAACAATATGTTCTATTGGGAGCACGAGTACGACGATATTCGTGGGTGCAATATCGCCATGAAGTCTGGTACAGCGCTGATCCCGTTGGCAAATCAAGACGCTTACTCCAATGACTACAATGCCACATATGTGGGCTATGATGCTTCTCCTGCGCGTTCATTTGTAATGTTGGTGAGATTACACAAACCGCAAACTGGCGATTTAGCTTCGTATAACTCCAGAATTGTATGGCTGAGAACTTTTGAAGCGTTCAGGGACTATTTGGGTGTGCAATGTGGACAGAGTAATGGTCCAGAGAGTTACAGTACCAATCCGAACATTTAATCTCCACTGACCCTTTCCTAGATGGTATAATTTGCCCGTTCGCGGGCTTAGTATATCGGTTATTATGTCAGTTTTCCAAACTGAAGAGACGGGTTCGATTCCCGTAGCCCGCT
>CAYXSB010000135.1:0-1755 GCA_964466865.1 uncultured Candidatus Saccharibacteria bacterium | reverse complement strand
TTCACCAATCTGCTCAAGCATCTTGGCAACTTCATCGTAAGTGTTGAACTGACCATTTGAGCGCGCGTATTTGTGAGCGAAGTCAAAACAAAATGCAATCTGATCGCCATAGCCTTCGGCTTTTAATTCTGAAACTAGCTTAATTAAATCTTCCAGATCGCCAAACTGCGAGGGCTTGCCCGTTAGCTCTGGTGAGATTTTAATCTTAGCGCCTTTCTTCTTAACTTCGTCTAAAATCTCACGCGTTCCTTCTTTCACCAACTCGTGTACTGCCGCATTTTCTTTGCCTTGAATAAACCCAGAATGATAAGTGACGGACACAGCGCCAGCTTCGTCGCCGCGCACAGCCGCCTGCACCACTCGAGAAATACTGGCGTGCCACTTTGGCCGATCTTCTGCTGCCAAATTCACATAGTAAGAACCATGCACGCTCAGCGTCACATCTTGCTCTGCTGCCAGCTGCTTAATCGTTGGTGCATCTTCAGCTTTTACAAATACTTGTTGCACAAACTCCAGCTCCATATGCTGCAAACCCAGTTCAGCAATTCGCTTGATTCCCGCCTGCAGTCCTCCGGATTTTTTCGTAGTAAACGGCATTCCTCCGGTACCGAAACGCAATGTCGCCATAAGATCTAATTAATTAGTAATTAAGCATTATAACTCAGTATATTTACATCCTTGACTACAAATATCCAGCTTAATCTCTTGCCAATCAGTTTCCCCAGCTTTGGGCTCCAGCCATAAGTGGGATACGGCTTGAGTGTCATTTGTGATCGCATAGACTTGCAGTTTATGGTCGAGAATTATATCGGTAACTATACCTGGCAAAGTTTTGACCTCATGGGTAAGCTGATGTCCCGCCAACACGTATAACTGAATACTTGTCTGGATTAGTTGTAGTCCAGCCTCACTACCAACGATTTTAGAATATAACACTGCCACGTTTCCGATGCTGATTACCGGCAAGCTAAACACATCACCCGGGTCGCCGATCTTAACGAACTGTTGGTTGCCATCCGCGGTAGTGGTCAGCAAGATTGAGCCTTTGAAGTCGCTAGTCAGTGGTGTCGGCACAGGATTCACGGTCACCAGTTCGTTGTCAGCATTCACCTGTACTCCCACACAGTCTTTATTCTGAGTAGTTTTAGCAATCAAATTCATGCTCACGCAGGTGGATTGCGATTGGAATACTAGCTGATGGCTATTTGCATCTACACTTAAAATCTGTGGCTGAGCGTAATAGCTAGTGTCAGCGATGTCCTGCGTATCCACATTTTGGCGCACAACTTGGAGTTTCGAATGTCCAGAACGATCGTAGATATCTATATAAAACTGTTTCTGGGTAGGTTCAAAATATATCGAATTAAATTCCCAGCCGGGTTCTAGCCGTACAAGTTTGCTGACAGTCGTGCCTTGCACTCCGATCATTTCAGCGTCGCTGGTGTTGGTGCTAGCGGTGAAATACAGCAGTGAGTTGTCTCCGTACAAATGCAGCCCTGCGGAATTTAGTGGCAATGTAAACGCCACGCTAAACGTACTATCAACTAACGTCCCGACGTAACGACTTTGACTTGTGGTCAGTTCTGTCCAAGCACCGTCAGTAGATGGTTGCGTCAGCGGGTCAGCGATAGAATCTCCCCAGACCTTGGTGGTTTGCCCGCTGAGTTGAGTATTCACGCTGTCCAGTGAAGTAGGAGAATTCTGCCCTAATAGATTTGTTGGTGTGGAAAACGGACTGCCTGAAGGCTGGTGATC
>CAYXSB010000134.1:0-1758 GCA_964466865.1 uncultured Candidatus Saccharibacteria bacterium | reverse complement strand
ATGCGTGGGAAATATGTCTAGAAACGCCATAAACTCATCGTCCTCGTAGATTTTGTACGCGGGAATCTCTCCAGATGCAATTTTGCAGAAAATACAATCTTTCATAGGGTTAATCTTAACATAAAGAACGTGATATTATCCTGTGATGTTAAGACTAAATAGGCTAATCACAATTCTGGCAATCGATACTTCCTGCGACGAAACAGCGGTGGCTGTGACACGCGGAGTAGAAGTGCTAGCTAATAGTTTGTACTCGCAGCTGGACACGCATAAGAATTACGGCGGTGTAGTTCCTGGATTAGCTAAATTGGAGCACGAGCGTAAGTTCGGTTCGGTGTTGGACGAGGCGTTAACTGCATCTGGGTTGGAATTAAGCGATATCGACGCAGTGGCTGTAACTCAAGGGCCAGGATTAGCGATTGCGCTTGAAGTAGGAATAGATAAAGCAAAAGCCTTAGCCACAGAGCTGAATGTACCACTAATTGGAGTCAATCATATGGCAGGGCATTTGCTGTCAGCGTTGGCGCAGCACACTAAATCAGATGAATTAGCAGTTGAACTGCCAGCGTTGGGACTATTGGTATCAGGAGGGCACACGGAGTTTGTGGAAGTGCAAAGAATAAATCATTACCGCAAGCTGGGCGGTACTTTGGATGACGCCTGTGGTGAAGCCTATGACAAATGTGCACGTATGCTGGGATTACCTTATCCCGGCGGTCCTTTGATCTCACAGCTCGCAGAAAAATATCGCGCGAAATTGGATATTAAATTCGAAAAAGATCAACGTACATTATTAGCCAGAGCTTATAAAGATGGAGTGCTTGCCTATGAATTACCTGTGCCGATGGCATTTACGGGAGATTTGAATATGAGTTTTTCCGGGCTTAAAACTGCGGTGAAGAAAATAATTAACCGCTTAAGCAATGGTAGTATAGATTTGAACATTATCGAAACGGCACACGAATCGCATTTGCCAGAAGATACTATTGGCGAGATTGCGGCAATATTTGAAGCAGCGGCGATCAAAATGTTGTGTGTAAAACTAGAACAGGCTGTCGCTGCCGTGTCTGTCGACAGCCAGGACGTACAATCTGTTAAATATCGCGAAGTGTGGTTAGGTGGAGGCGTCGTCGCTAGTGATTACTTCCGGCAGGAAGTGGTGAAAGTGTGTGAAAAATATGAAATTAAGCTGCGCATGCCCGAAAATAAAAAGCTAATGACGGACAACGCCGCTATGATCGGTGTCGCTGCCGGATTGAAAGTTAATGAATTGTTTGACGAGAATGGGGTAGAGAAGTTGGCGGAATTGAACAGTGATGTGCAGTTAGAAAACGGAATTTACATGACTCCCCAAGAGTTTCAGCTTCTCGATCGCAATCCCATATTAAGCTTATAACTGAAGAAGCTCACCGTGATGGTGAGCTTGCTTATCCAAATCAAGCCAGCAAAGGCGATGCGCCTGCGGCAACTGCGGCTACAATTCCGGCATTACTGCTTTCATTGTAGCGATACAACGCATTGTAGTACGCATGGGCTGGGGCATCGGGGCCTAGCCGATTGCCGTCAGTGGGCAATTCCTGCAGCTTCCACCAAAGTTCTGCCAAGCGTTGAGCCTGGCCGGCGGTGCAGAAAAAGAACACGTCAGATGCGGGGACGACGACTTGGCTCCTAGGTCGCCATGGCGCGGTATCGTGATTCTCCGCGTGCAATATGCACGCGATGCTGACTTCCAGTTCCCGTGCAGAGGCGTTCAAGACG
>CAYXSB010000133.1:0-1774 GCA_964466865.1 uncultured Candidatus Saccharibacteria bacterium | reverse complement strand
TGCCGCGCGACAAAACCCAAGCCTTGGGGACGGCGGTACACTTTGCACTAGAGCATTTCTATCGTCAGTTGAAACAAGGAGAATTACAAGATTTGAAGTATCTGCTGTATGTATTTGAACAACAGTTACGGCGCGAGTTGCTGGATCCAGATGAGATTGTGGAGACGCTGGCGGAAGGCACGAAAATTATTACCGACTATTACAACACTTACACTGGAAGTTTCGTGGCGCCGGCAGAAGTCGAGTACGGTTTTTATGGCCGTGACATTATGCTGGAGCACAAAGGTATGGACCCGGTATGCTTATCTGGAAAGCTGGACAGAGTAGATTGGATCGATAAGGAACACTACACAGTGAAAGTCGTGGACTACAAAACTAGTAGCCCAAAGTCGGCTAACGAAATTAAAGGCCAAACCAAAACTGGAACGGGTGCCATCTGGCGTCAGCTGGTGTTTTACAAACTGCTGGGAAACCTTGATCGCAAGTTCCGACCGAGTCCAAATCTACCTCAGTACAAGATTGAAGTGGCAGAAGTAGATTTCCTGAAACCAAACAGCGGTGGAAATTACAAACGTGAAGATTTCGACATTGGCGATACTGATGTGACTGAGCTTAAAGATGTCATCTTCGATGTGATGGGGAGAATTCGCAACTTGGAGTTCTTAGGTACTGATGAATACCCGCTGTGCGGGCAATGCGCGTACTGCAAAATCTTCGGGAAATAATTACAGCTTGTACAGCATCAAATGCGACTGCTTGTGCGGCAGATATCTATGGGGAATTACACTAGCCGTACTAATGATAGTGAAGCCTAGACGCTTATAGAATTCGATGGCATGATTGTTGTCACCCCACACGTACAAGGACACGAAATCAAAATGCTCTGTCCTAGCGCGTTCAATTGTCTTCAGCACCAACTGTTTGCCCACTCCAGTGCCCGCATACTGCGGAAACACGGCGATGTCATTGATATGCAGACTATTGCGGGAAGGTACCTTCAGGACGTTCATCCCCTTCAAGTGTCGGGCGCGAATATAGAACTTTATCAGTTGGATAATTCCAAACCCAAATTTAGCCTGTAATTGCGGATTAATATTTGGCGCTAAGTCATAACGCTCTTGCACGGACAAAGCATTAATTCCGCCAATAATCTGGCCTTCTGATTCTGCGACTAGAAAATGCTTGTATGAGTACTCGGTATTCTCTGTGGCGCACAAGAACTGCATTACGGACTCGACACTAACTCCCGGCTTTAAATTCTTCAGCAACAATTGAAATGTACCACCACTAGCTAAAATACTTACTTTGGCGAGCTCTGGGGCGTCGGTCTTGAGGGCTGGTCGATAAACTACGTTACTCATAGGTTGCGAGATAAACTGATGCGGTAAATTAGAATCTGGGTTGTGACACTAGCGGCTGTGATAAGTAACGTCAATGCAGTGTCAGCATGGGAAACTATCAAAGCCGCGGCCAGAAATGCAGTGTCAATGATCATCACTTGTAGCGCAGAATAGAAATGGATGTTCCAGAAGCGATGCGGCTTAGGCATCGTTGTGGGATTCCACTGAAAGGCTTCGCTAAGATTCTTCACACCCGCGTTTGCCTGGTAGTAACGTTTGATCTGATTCATTGCCTGTACACTTTCGTACCAGGCCTGACGCAGCCGGATCATCATGGCGATAAATATCCAGCCGATGAAACTGATCAGCAGACATAAGCGACAAGCGCGCCCTGGAGGTTTACCAGTTGACTGACATTCGACAACGTAAATGCC
>CAYXSB010000132.1:0-1898 GCA_964466865.1 uncultured Candidatus Saccharibacteria bacterium | reverse complement strand
CGAATGTTATACTTTGGCATGACGTCCCTGTCCCCTAAGCAAGAATTAGAAATATTAAGTTCCGGAGAATACCAGAGAATTATCGGTATCGACGAAGTCGGTCGTGGTTGCTGGGCGGGGCCGGTGGCTGTGGGCGCCTATGTTTTTCATGCACAATTACCCAGATTTCGGGGAGTGGCCGATTCGAAAGTTGTCGTCCCGGCGAAACGCTGGGTGGTGTACCAGAAACTCCACAAACACGAATATCGTGTTTTATACGGCAGCGTTCAAGAGATTGATACTATGGGAATCTCACGAGTAATTGAAAGTCTGATCGCCAAGGTTATGGACGAGTTTCAAGATGGCAACACCTTGTTTCTGATCGACGGCCAGTTCAAGCGTAACTTTGGACGGCACAGCCGCAAGATCATCGACGGCGACGCACTGTATTATTCCATCGCTGCAGCTTCAATTCTGGCCAAGGTAGAGCGCGATGCCTTGATGGCAGAGCTGGGACAACAGTTCCCTAATTATGGACTAGCTAACAACAAAGGCTATGGTACTAAGTTTCATCAGCAAGCCATCGATAAATATGGCATCTGCGAACTTCACAGACGTAGCTGGCACCCCATCGAGATGCGGCTATCTCCTCAATTAGGCTTAGTTATCGATTGAATCACCAGGTGAATTAGTTTATTCTATTAGGTATGAGAGGAAACATACTTCTGGCTGTCAGCGCTATATTTTGTATTAGTTGTATCGGGTTCGTAGCATGGCAGTACAAGCTAAATTCTGATACCCAGAATTATTGGGCTAATTCCGCCAGCGCCGACGGCTTATGGCTAGAATCAAACAATTCACACATTGCGGCCATGCAACGTCAGGAGCGCTTTAGCGGTTACGTTACTGGCTTTCTCTATCCCGATCCAGCAAATATCCAAGTGGATTTAGTTGCCAAAAATATCCCAGGCTACAATGCCAGCCAAGAGTTCCCTGTAACCATAAACATCCCACAAAGTGTTGATTCCAGAAATCTCCAAGAGCTGAAAGCAGCTACAGCAGGTGGGACACCGGAGGTGGTGCGTGTTAGCAAAGCGGCGATGTTGCAAGCGTTGAGGACAGAGAATCAAGCACAATTTACGTTTGAGCTAGTTTCCCAGTCTTTGACTGGAGATCACTTTGATTATGCGCAGCTGATTTCTTTTTATTACCCGCAAATCGTACAATGAAGACGGCAATCTCAATCGTACTATTGATAATCGGCGGGATGCTGTTATTTTATTATTTCCAAATTCTCAAGCCGGAAACCGCTAACCCTGTGCAATTCTCCTGGCAATATTCTCAGCAGGATATCGTGTATTACTTCGATACTACGAAGCTAACTTTTGCTCAGGATAATTCGGCAATTACACTAACTGATAACAACAATAGTATGATTTCAATTGGTAAGCAGAATTCTGCTCAGACGCAGTCTGCGGCTAGTAGTTTTTTTGCAGCATGGGCTACAGCGGGTTCCAATACAATGACGGTGCCCAATAACTGCAAATATTTAACGTTGACCGTACACTATCCTAGAACTGCTACCTCGAAGCTAGAAGATGATATTGAGCAGATTTCCTGTCAAAATACATTGCCGGCAGATAAGCAGTTGGATACATTTCAAGACTCGGATTTACCACCATATGATCAAACTGGAATTTAGAAAATTAATCCTTCCCGTACTTGCCCTTACGGTAGTTTTTGGCACGGGCTTAGTAGTCATGGCCACCAGCCAGCCGGTCAGTGCAGCCTGTTGTCCAAGTGCCACCTGCACGGGCACTTGTTTTGGGTGCAGAATAAATCCGCCCGGAGGTACTGGTTGCTATACCAACGCCGAGGGTTGCGGTGGCTGTCCGCCACCACCGCCAGCATGTACATCC
>CAYXSB010000131.1:0-1923 GCA_964466865.1 uncultured Candidatus Saccharibacteria bacterium | reverse complement strand
ATGCGAACAGAATAAAGTATTTACGCATGGTTAATTAATTCTAACTGCCGGCTTGTCCAGCCAGTGCTTGTAAAAGTCGCTCTGCTTCACCAACTCATCAATTTCAGCTTCCGGCAATGACGACATAGTCCACAGCTTTGGAGGTGTGTTTTGGAAATTATCAATAATGTGTTTTTGCACATCAGCAATCCGCATGCTCTTAGCTGCGGACACAGCTTTGATGTGGAGATATTTATACTTATCTCTCAATACGTCCACCGCTGCGTCTTCGGCATAGGTGGAGTCGAACTCAGTTGTCTCAGGGAAAATGTAATTGCTAATTTGCCCGTTGAACCAGCTTCGCCCCTGACTAGTTTCCAAAAAGTCTAAACATAGCTGCCAGAAACTTACATTGCGATTTAACACTTCCGCAGCTTTGAGCGGATCACACGCTAATTTGTAGCCCCTTATCATCCAGTTCCAAGTGATATTAATAGTGAATGAACTAACGCCATAAACCAAGCCGAGCTTTTCCCGGTATTCCTCATGCCCGACTTTGCTTATCAAGTTATTCATCAAGTAATACAGTACCTGCTCATGATAATCAAACTCGCGGCGACGCGGCGTCATCCAGTTCAAACTCATGGAGACGCTTTGCTCTTTGGGTTCGTTGAATATCTTTAAACTGAATTGGTTGGTATATTCTTCTGGGTCTTTTGCTAAGGGCTCTGCAGGAGCAAAGTCACTGGCTAACTTGGTTAATTTGCGAAGTAGACTGGCATTCGGCTTGCCAGCAGTTTGAACTGAAACCACCATGTTACTGGCAGTTAATGCGTGCGAATAATATTTCTGCAAATCAGCGACCGTAATTTCCCGAATGCTAGTGTCATCACCGATCAACGCCTCTGAAAACTCCGTATGTAATTCTCCCACAATAAATCTCGCGTATTGTGTACCGGGGTCTTTTTCCGGCTTTGGTTGTCTGTGCCATTCGGCGAGGATAATTTCACGCTCCTTCTCAATATTCTCTGCAAATAACTCCATCGGGTAATGAATTTCGCTAGCTAGGAAATTGATCATTCTATCAGCTCCCGCCGCATTGCCATGGAGATAGAAGTAAATGTTCTTCACGCTAGTAGCCGCGTTTTTATATAAAGACGGACGGCTTTTGTTGCCGAATAAGTAATGGTCGATTGCTTCTCTGGTCTTAAATTCTGCATTAGGATTACACAACATGTGCTCCAGAAAGTGCGCAGTGCCTACTGGCACACCCAGTTTACGTTCGAAGTAAGCGCCAGCCTGAAATACTACTGCCAGATCAAATTCAATAGTCGCTGGGTTATCAGCCACAATCAACCGTACGCCATTCTCCCAGCGGTAAAGATAGTTATGAATCTTGTTTGGTTTATCAAACCATTTGTCGATCAGCTTGGGAGATTTCACTTATAAATCAAGATAATATTTTTGCATCAATAAAGCATCCAGCTCCAGAATAGGGCTTTCGCATACTACGTATCCGCCCACATCGTGGATCTTAAATGCGCGCAGCACATCACGCCAGTTGAAGTGATTCTCGCCAAAACGCTTTTTATCCAATTTTTCAAAGTAAGGCTCGATACCTTCCACCACCACACCCTGCTCTGCATAAGTTTTCAAGTCAGGCAGGTAGATCAAGTGATTCTTTTCGCCCTTCTCAGAATGCTCAATCCCAGACAAATGAATGTGCATTGTCGATAGGAATTCCTTACCTAAGCCTTCGCCAATTTGCTCAAGCATCTTGGCAACTTCATCGTAGGTGTTGAACTGACCATTTGAGCGCGCGTATTTGTGGGCGAAGTCAAAACAAAATGCAATCTGATCGCCATAACCTTCGGCTTTTAATTCTGAAACTAGCTTAATTAAATCTTCCAGGTCACCAAACTGCGAGGGCTTGCCCGTTAGCTC
>CAYXSB010000130.1:0-2001 GCA_964466865.1 uncultured Candidatus Saccharibacteria bacterium | reverse complement strand
CCACAATTAGCAGCGCGGCGGGATTCTCCGGAGGAATCTTGGATAGCATCGGCCAGCTATTTAATCAGGGAACTCCGCAAGCTCAGTATCAATCACAGCTTTATCCACAGTTGGTGGAATTATTCGCGAATGTAATCCGTTGGGTAATCTTAATCGGCTCCATTATCCTGATGACGCTCATCACTTACATTCGGTTCAGCTTCGCGGGATTAAGCGGCAATCGAGAATTGGCACATAAGTACCACGAGCTCAACGAGCGAGTTGAACGCTTGGAAGGTGCAAAATAGCGAGAATTCTAATTGGCAGTTGTGGTCTGGTTGTATGTCACTCGGTAGATGGCGCCAGCTTTGTCATCACTGATGTACATCACACCCTTGCTATCAAAGGCTACACCCACTGGACGTCCCCACACATTACTACTGCTGTCGACAAACCCTGTAATAAAGTCTATCGGGGTAGCATCAGGCTTGGCAGTATTTATCCGCACCACTTTGTAGCCTGTCGGTACCGACCGATTCCATGAGCCATGGAAGGAAATGAATAAGTTATCTTTCAGCCCCTGCGGGAAATTGCCAGCGCTGAGATTTGGCCCAAACGCCAAGTCTAATGGCGCCGAATGCGCCTGCATTTCGTATTTCGGAAACGCGGTCTGAGTTTGACAGTAGTCTGCGTAGCTGGCGTATTCTGGATTGGCATGTCCGCTGCCATAGCAGTACGGCCAGCCGTAGTTTTTACCTTCCTGAAGGATGTTCACTTCTTCCGGTGGCAAATCATCTCCCAGATTATCCCGGCCATTATCTACGCTCCACAGTTCGTCGACACCTTGAGCATTCTGATGAAATATAATTCCTACGGAATTTCGCAGCCCAGAAGCAAACACTTTATCCAAAGTCCCATCCAATTTGTATCTCACTACGGCAGCGCGGCGATTGTCAGTCTCCTGACACAAGTTACAGCTAGAGCCAATCGATACGTACATCATATTATCCGGACCGATGATGACCGTGCGTGTGACATGACCATCAGTAGGTAAGTTCGGAACTAACACGGCTTTTGAGGTGTATTTACCGTCACTTATGCCGCGGTAGACAATAATTTCATTCGTCTCACCTACATAGAGATCACCTTTGTAAAAGAACACGCTGTTAGGGAAATCTAAGCCAGTATCTACCGCTTGGACGCTATCACCGACTCCATCGTGATTATCATCGGCAATCATTACTACACGGCCAGCGCCAGCCTCAGCCACATACATGCGATCTTGATCATCAAATGTGAAGAATCTAGGTGTGTTCATGCCGTCTGCAAATACCGACATATGTAAGTTTGCCGGCAAAGTCATAGTTCGAGGCGAACCAAATACGCCAGTCTTATAGGCATCGGGAATTTCCAGAGTTTGCGCAGCTGGTGGCTGCAGTAAGCTTTCACCCAAAGTAGGATCTGTCGTCACAGGTGGGTTCGTAGATGTAGAAACAGGAGGATTATTCAGACGCAACACCACTATAATTGCAGCAATTACGACAAGTAAAGTCAGCACTACGCAACCGATCACTAGCACAGGCAATTTCGGTTTCCAATTCATTAGCCGTGAGTAATATGCTCTATTATGTCAGACACGCAGAATTCTTGCTACCAAAACAGAAATCCGGAGCGCTTGCGCTCCGGATTTATTATGCGGAAACCTGAGATGGGCCAACGAGGACTTTCACTCGCTTCCACAATTGAACCGGCGTCGCAAACCCTAATGGTGCAAACGTACCGGACATTAGGAAATCTTGCCACAACTCTTGTTCCGACTTCGCTACCCATTTCCAGCAATAGATCGCGCCGTTTTCTTCAAACCGCTCATCCGCTGGCTGAGTATACCGTGTACCGCTCAATGCCATTAACAAATGCATCCAATCACTCATAATAACCTCGAGAATTAGCAGTACGATATATACATTATATTCCCATTTTGATAACAAAGTCAACTATAGGTCACCTGATTGCTGTCGCTAG
>CAYXSB010000129.1:0-2004 GCA_964466865.1 uncultured Candidatus Saccharibacteria bacterium | reverse complement strand
CAGCTCGAGTTTAGGAATGAGACAGTGATGCACGGGCAGTTCGACTTCTTTGGTGTCGGCCTGGCGTTTGAAAGTTACAAAATGTTTGCCGTTATGTTGGCTGAGTTCAAAGCTTTCATATTTCCGGGCTAGTTCACGCAGCTTTTGACCGTTGATTTTGATAGAGCTAAATACTGGGACGACTTGATCATACGCAGGTACGAATTTGGTCAATGCCTGATCAAGTCCATCGAGATTATCGACTTTAGCGCTACGAGTAACTTTACCTTCGGTGTCGCCGCTGTCAGTGGCAATTCCGAATAGGATTTTGGCTTTGTATTCTTTGTCGTATCCTAAGTATGTATCAGCAAGCTTGGTAGCTTTACCCACCAAGATTATGATTAGACCGGTAGCAAAAGGATCCAAAGCTCCGGCATGTCCGACGGCGCGAGTATTGAGTGCTTTGCGCACTTTGTACACTACGTCATGAGACGTGATATCAACTGGTTTATTTACCGCCAAGATACCACTGGGACGTCCGAAATCATCTATTTGTAATTTATTTATCTCGTATTGCATAGCTGGAACGATCGTAACATAAATTCTCAGCCACAGTCAGCTATTTGCTACAATGAGATGTTAGCCTGTTATTCGATGTTTAAGTACATACGCCCCACAATTGCGACCTTAGGTTTATTCCTGGTAGTACTGGTATTACCCATAGGAGCTTTGGCTCAACAGGTTGCTGATCAAACAACCCAAGATCAGACGCCGGTAATTCAAGATGTCCAAGGTTTGCGTCTGCAGATCGCGCAGCATACTCAAGACCCATACACCAAAGAAGTGCGCTTGGATGTAATTGTGTATTCGCAAATCACTTCGGACAGAGTGCAAGTGGTGTGGACTATTAATGGCGTGAGCCGGTTAGTCAGTCCTGACAATGGAATTGCCACTTTAAGTGTAGTCCCAAATACTTATTATGTGACTTCAGCAATCATTTCTCCGCAAGGCATCGGCAATACCCAGATCGTAGCTCGGGTACAAGCATTCCAGGCGGATGGAGCCTACATCTCAACCGCCAGTAAAAATATTGCGTCTCAAGCCAATCGTGATTTATTCCCCAGTACACCGCAGTATGTAGCAGCACAGATTGCTTTGGCAGTCAGAGGCTTCGCTGCCTTTGCGTTGATAGTAATAATCCTGATAGTGCTGGGCTACTTGATATTCCTGCAGTTTAAAAAGTGGCTGGACCGTGATAATTAATCTTCCCCTGCATGCGTTGGTTACTTCCTGAACAAAATTATGACGGTAGTATATTGGAACGTTTGTTGCGCAAGCGCGGAATGCCCGCGGACCAATTCTCCAAGTTCTTGAGCCCCACAGCCGCCGACATTCATGACCCAGAACTTTTGTATAAAGTCGATGAGGCTGCTGATTTGATTCTGGCTACGATTGCTGCCGGCAAGAAAATATTTATCCATGGTGACTATGACGTAGACGGCGTATGCGCCACATCTGTGATGTGGCTATTTCTGTCCAAACAATTACATGCCGATGTGTTGCCGCGGATTCCCAATCGCTTTGATGAAGGTTACGGGTTATCGGCAGCTACTTTGGACGATATTGTAAACCAGGGGGGAGAATTAGTGATTACTGTTGATTGCGGAGTGAAAGACGGCGAGCTGATTGATCAGTATATGAAGAATTCTAGCTTGCAGTTTGTGATCACCGATCACCACACGATTACTGGAGAGCTGCCAGAGCACGTGCCAGTGGTGCATCCACGGCATCCGTTGGGCAATTACCCTTTCCCGGAAATCTGTGGCACCACTGTAGCGTGGAAGTTATGTCAGGCTCTCGCGCGAAAAGCAGGATTGGATTCGGCACTAACAGAATATTTGGACTTAGTGGCACTAGCTACCACTTGTGATGTGATGCCTTTGATTGATGAAAACCGCGCCATCGTGCAATTGGGTATGGCGGAAATGCAGCACCCCAAGCGTGCCTGAATCGCCGCCTTGATGG
>CAYXSB010000128.1:0-2130 GCA_964466865.1 uncultured Candidatus Saccharibacteria bacterium | reverse complement strand
ATGCAAAAAACCGTCCTCACGCCAAAAATGTTTTTGGAGTCAGGACGGCTTTGCCGTGGTACCACCTTTATTTGAAATTCCAAACAATGGAATTTCCTTTATTTAATATTATTCAGTTGTGGCATTGTTTCCAGGCTTACACTTCCATCCCACTTCGCTAAAGCTTCGTAGGACTCGGCCGGATCACTTGATTAAGTTTAGCATTACAAATCATTCTCTGCACGGGCTAATTCTGCAGGGCGTCTCTTCTCCAGCTCCAATTGGCGGATGCGGAAAATAATTCTAATTACATAAACTGCGATGGCAATTCCTAACGCCAACAGTAGAAACCTTTCAATCGGCTGGAATACGGCGAAAATTTGGTCCTTAGCTTCGTATACAAAGTAACCAACGGTGGCGTAGATAACGTTTCGGATCAAACTGCCAGCGATAGTGTATGTGCTGTAAGTGGTAAATGGCATCTGGCTAAGTCCAGCTGGAAAATCGATCAGGTTTTTGATTACCGGCAAGAACTTAGAGAAGAACACCATTTTGCCGCCGTGTTTTTTAAACAGGGTTTGGGCTTTGTCCAGATCTTCATTAGAAATTAGTAAGAATGGACCCCAGCGATCGATGAATCTGGGCAAGAACGTTTCCGCGCCGCGGCGACATACAGTGTAAAACACGGCAGCACCGACATAATTTCCCAGAGTGGTGACTATACACATAATCGCTAGCGTCATTAAATCGCCACTGCTGCGAGCGTAATATCCAGCGGTAAAGGCGATTAATTCTGCAGGGACAGGGATGAAGAATGACTCTAAAGTGGAGGCGAGAAATACGCCGATAAATCCAAATTGACCAATAAGTTGTACGAGCGTCAGTGAAAGTTGTTCGAGCATGTTAGTTAAATCTCCGTAGAGCGTCTACGAAAAAAGTAAAGTTGGCGTTGCCTTGAGTGGTCTCTGCTCTGCCATGAAAAATATACACCGGATATAAAAATCCGTCCCAAGGATCTGGTTCAAAATATCCCAGCGAGGATTGAGTAGCGTCTGCGACAAATTTGCTGACAGTTAGGCTTTGATTGAGAGAAAAGTAATCGGCGGTGTCTAGACGTAATTGAGTAAGCGCGCCTTGATTCTGTCTGACTTTGTCCCAGGCTTCTGAGGGTGTGATCAGCTCGCGCACGGTGTAGTTGGTGTAATTATATGTGTAATTGGTAAAGTCGAGCTCATATAGGTCAGACTTCAAGTCGTTGGCTTGATTGCTGACGATCATATGCAGCTCACCGAATAGTGATCCGTACAAAGGATCATTGCGATATACCTGGCCATCCACTGGCTGAGCCAGATCGCCTTGGCTGAAACTGCTAGGCAATTGATCTAGAGTTTTGGGTAAAGCTAAGCGCAGGCTACGGAATAAATCGATACTGACGTAATTGGCCGATGCCTGATCTACCGGATTGGTGAATAGTCCATCCGAACCTAGCAACGCATATTGCGCGACCACATTGCCCTGCTGTAAAGATTTGTCATCAAATCCCAATCGCGAGGCTATGCCAGTGCCAATTTGCTGATAGAAATCTAGCTTAGGATTTATGGTCTTAGGTAATTGTGCGGCGGGGTCGAATAAATACTTCGTGCGCAAACGCCACTTTTGAGTAGATTTGTTGAATATTAATGTGCGGCTGCCCTGAATGTTCGTCCAGCTGATTTCATCAGTACTAATTGAAGTGTAACTGCCAGTAAATCCCATGTTTGCAGCTACGGACACAGCGTTATCCACGGTATCCAGTTTTTCTCGTGGCTTTTCAATTGAGTAAACTACACCGGTATCGGGAAAGTCATTAAATGCACCTGCTAGCGTAAACGTGGGGTTACTATCTTTGGCGATAGTAAAGCTCGTCATGGGCGGCGTGGGGATGGCTCCAAAATTACTGTCAGCAGGCTGATACAAGCTCAGCTGGGTCGCAAATGGATTATTAGGAGAATTCAGAAACCGGCTAACGTTGTCTACCACCAGAATTACAATTACGCCGATAAGCACGAATACTAATATTCGTCGTAGTTGGGATGCAGTCTGAAACAAGGTTGCCATAGAACTAGTTTATGAGAAGGGCGGGCGAAACACAATAGTAGATGGTTAGTGCCT
>CAYXSB010000127.1:0-2172 GCA_964466865.1 uncultured Candidatus Saccharibacteria bacterium | reverse complement strand
TCGGTAATGGCCACTGATTCCATGCCGAGTTCTTTGACTCTAGCGATCAGCGGCTTGATGCGATTAACACCATCTAGTAGCGAATATTCAGTGTGTAGGTGTAAATGGGTGAATTGGGACATAGGTCGATTCTAGTCATTCTAACAGCTCACGGAATCGACGTTAGGAAATCACAATGTAGAATTGTTCTACTGTGACGAGGCTCAGAATTTATATATGTAGAACTGGGAATTCAGCACTTGGTCCGGCTGCATTTCTTTAAATTGGAACGTGTTGGAAATTACGATGCTACCCGGGCGCAGCTGTCGCTGAAATTTGGGTAGCAATTTCTCCATCGCTGCTGGTAGTAGATAAATGTATACGACGTCGACGTCATGTAGAGCGTAGTCATAGTAGCTAGCGTGCCGAAAGTGCACGTGTACATTGAACATCAATGCTCTGATCCAGCTAAACGCAACTAGTGCAGGATTAATTTCTACTCCGTAAGCCTGTGCCCCTTGCCTGGCAGCTAAGATTACAATCTTGCCGTCGCCGGAGCCGAGGTCGACGAATTTCTTGTCTTGCAGATTGAGTTGGCTAAATACTTCCCGGATATGCTTACCCATTGACGGTACATACGGGACGCCAAATACACTTTGCAGCAGAAAAAACAGCACCAGTCCGAATAATAGCGTCATGCAGATTGTGGCGATGAGAAGTTCAACCATGGGAAATTGTACAACGTATGGCAGAAATAGTCAGGGCGCGGATTTCATCCGCGCCCTAATTGCTTAAGCAAGTTCCAGTGCTGCCTGATACGGAGCCATCGTTTTGACGGTAGTCTCGTCAGCATCTTTTAAGTGCGCTGCGATTGTTGCCGACAGCAGTTGCTTTTCCACAGCGTTAAGCTGGATGCGTGTCCCGCCTGACTCTGCGTTGGCTTTGCCCTCTAGCTGACTAAGCAGCTTTGACTCCGTCTCAGTCAACTCTATGGGACTTACCTCACGTAAAAACGTGATCATTGTGAGCACTGCGCTTGTAGATAACATAAGCACCTCGCTACAAATATCCTATATTGTTATTATATCATTCGATATGAAATCTGAGAATTCAAAATATTATTTCGGCTTGGTACTTTTTAGTGCTGTATAATTGCCGGGTATGCGAGGTTAGTACATCGGTAGTACGGCTGCTTCCCAAGCAGCAGAGGCGAGTTCGATTCTCGTACCTCGCTAATTTTACGAAAGTAAAGTTCTTCTCCTCCCACTCACGCTTCGTTTCGTAAAATTGAGCGTAAGCATTAGAGTAAGTGTAAGTAGACGATTTAGAAATATTTCACCGGAAGTCGCTATTCTTTAGCATGTTTGCATTCGAACAATTCCCTGTTTATCAACTTAGTGAAAGGTTCTTTGCTGAAACTCAGGCTATTCAAGCAGCTAAAACCATTAGCCCAAGTCTAAAGGATCAGTTACTGAGAGCGAGTTCGAGTATTGTTCTGAATATTGCAGAAGGCGCAGGAAAGCATAGTAATAAGGAGAAACGAATCTTTTACACTATTGCTAGAGGATCTACTCAAGAATGTGTCGCGGTGATGAGACTTCTAAAGATACAGGGGAAAATAGAGTTGGAAGCATATACCTGCTTTTATGAGCAGCTTACGACTATTTCAAAAATGCTTTCTGGGTTAATAAATAAAATGAGCGAGAAGTAGCTTAAGTGTTCCGCTATAATAATCCAAACTAAACTCTTACTAATGTAATTATGCGTAAATTTCTCACTGGCATGTTCGTAATGCTATTTCTCGTGGCTATAGCTGCTGCTGCGATTTTTGGTTATCTCTTTTTCACTGGCCAGAATGCTCTCAATCAAGCTAAGCAAGATAAATTAAATGGTGATGTGCAGATTGCCGGACTACAGCAAACAGTGACAGATCTCAGCAAGCCGCGGACTTTCACCGATACTGTGCTTGGTATGAGTGCAACTTACCCGTTTGATTGGGTACCAACTATGAATACAAATATCACTGACAAGTTCGCCACCGAAGGTGCAGTATCTGGTCCGATCCTGGGCGGTTATGGTTGGACGTTTATTAAGGGTGACGCGACTTTAACGATGAACAAAATTCTCGGTGGTGTCGGCGGACGTGGTTTGTTTGTAGATCCTGCCACTTACGATATGCAAATTCTGACTTCC
>CAYXSB010000126.1:0-2187 GCA_964466865.1 uncultured Candidatus Saccharibacteria bacterium | reverse complement strand
AAACCCACGCCCCACACGAGCTGAGATCACCGATGTCGCGAATGCGATTATCGATGGTACTGATGCGGTGATGTTGTCGGCCGAAAGCTCGACAGGTAAATATCCAGTCGGAGCAGTCACTACTATGAGCAGAATTGCCCTAGAGATTGAACCAAACGTTCCGCCAGAAGTTAGTTATGATCGTCCTCAGGCACCAGCGGTAATCGACGCCTTAACTAAGGCTGCATTTCAGCTGGCATTTGAATTGGAAGATGAGATTAAAGCTGTGATCGTGGTTTCCGAAGAAGGCGAGTCAGCCAGATTGCTGGGCAGATTTCATCTGCAGTTGCCGATTTATGCTTTTGTCAGCGGCGATATTTTCCGCAGACAATTGGCATTAAGTCGTGGCATCACCAAGGCGTTTACATTCAACAACAAAAGCCAAGACCGCGACAATGCGTTGAAGAATATTATGAAGGCCGTGATCGAGAATGAGTTAGTGCATAAATCTGAGAAGGTATTAATTCTGGGTGCCGGGCTTGCGCCAAGCTCGTACTTCCCCAATATTTTTGAAGTGGTAAAGGTAGGCGATTTTACTGAGTAACATGATTACTGAGCTAAAAACCAAAGCAGCTAAAGTCACCCGGCTATTAGTCATGACGATTGCAGCGGTATGTGTAGCGGCTATGTTGTTTGTGGGCTATCAGGTGGTGAGTAACCAGCAGGCAGCTGACGATGTGGAAGCTTCAAGTTCTGACATTCTGACAGTAGATTTGGCCAATAGTCTAGGCAATGTGGGCTACCGAGCCATCGGTATTCTCGCTCCTTCAGATCAAGTCTACCAAGACAACAGTCTTATCTCCCAACTGAAAGTGAAGTTCTACCGTAATGTCGCCAATGCGTCTCAGTCACCTCCAGCATATTATCCAATCGTCCATGATCAGTTAGGTGGAAGATTTCAACTAGTTATCGATAATGACATTGATAGCGGACGAGTCGATCCTACCGCCAAAACTACTTACTTCGCTTGTGATGATAAAGTTACTACTGCCACGGGTTACTCCTGTCCTAAGTGGGAAGCCCAAATCGACAGCTCTTTGCAGTTTGCAGACCAAAACCACATGCCAGATGTAGAGTGGGATGTGTACAATGAGCCAGATAATTTCTTTGTAACTGTATACGGCAAACCACGCAAAACTTTCGCCCAGTATTTCGATGCATATGCTCTGGCGTATAGGAGAATAAAGGCGGCGAAACCGACAGCTAAAGTGGTGGGACCCAGTTTGGCGGTATACAGCACTATTTTCATGAGTCAGTTCTTAGCCAAGGCCAAACTGAATAATGTAGTGCCAGATATCATCAGCTTGCATGAGCTGTCTGAAGCAAACCCAGCTTACGATGCCGTAACTACAGGCGATGTGAAAGATATCCGTCGACTATTAACGTTAAACAAACTAAACCCGGATTCAGACATTGAGCTACAAGAATATTCTGGCGGCAACTCCAGTCAGAAGATTGGTATTTTTCCCCAGTTCTTTGCGGCTACTGAAAAGAATCATATTGTGGCTGGATCCAAATCTTGTTGGCCAAACATTAGTGGTAGCTTTGATGCTGCCAGTAATGAGTGTGGTGGGATGTTGCTAAACGGACTGTTAACCTCTACCTACGGCAAGACGTCGAAGTGGTGGCTGTATGAAAAGTATGCAGAAATGACCGGCAGGATGGTCAATACGAGTGGAGCAGGGCAGATTGATGGGATCGCATCGTATGATGCCACCGCCAGAAGTATGCGTGTGATCTTAGGCAGAAATGGTACTGCGAGTGGGACTGCAACTATCAGAATTAATAACTTTCAACTGTTGTCGTCTGGTTCACGGACTGTAGTCAAAGGTATTCAAGCTACTGGTTACTTACTTCCTTACAACAGTGGAAAATATAATACAGAATTGGCAGCGTTATCCCCAGTAAACTTGCAGCCTTACATGACTTTAATCAACGGCAGCATTTTGCAAATAGTACTGCCATCGTTGAAGGCGTATGACGCTTACGATATTGAAATTCAAGCGCCATATATTCCCTGTGGAGCTGGCTGCATGCATGCGTTCTAAATCGCGACGTTCTGGTTCGGACTCATAGTCTGATGTCGCTTGCGCTGTCTAGTTTTAAATATCAGCCACAGTGAAGTCACTCCAATTGCAATTATCAACC
>CAYXSB010000125.1:0-2242 GCA_964466865.1 uncultured Candidatus Saccharibacteria bacterium | reverse complement strand
GAGCCATTCAACCTGAAGTTATTACAGGTCAAATAATGTCGGATTATACAACGCTATAGGATAGTGCACAAGATCTAGGCTTTTGCTGCTAGCAATTATGAATTTGCCACTTTACCAGCTAAAATACCTGCGTGGATTTAAGCATCGTAATTCCCATTTACCTGGCAACCCAGGACCTCATCGACATGACCACCAACATGGTCATGGAGAGTTTGCGCCGCAACTATCACGATTCCGGCATCGAGGTAGTGTTGGTAGATGATGCATCCCCGATCTCGGGAGCTGCGGAAACAATTGCTCAAAATTCTAGGCAGCAAGGGCTAGATGTCAAACTCATCAAAAATGAGATTAACCAAGGTTATGGGGCTGCAGTAAACAAAGGCGTGGCTGCCGCAACTAAAAAGTACATTCTCATCCTAAACAATGATACCTACTTACCGGCAGGATCATGCGAGCAATTAATCGCTGCACTAGAAAAGTATAATTTGGGCATGGTGGGGCCCGTGTTAGGTGACGCACACAAATACAAAGCCCAGCAGCTATCAGCACCGCATTTCATAACCAATTACTCGAATGTGCCATATGCTCAAATTGAACAGTTTAGCCACGAAGTTGCCGCTGCAAACACAGGCAAAGTCTTGGACGTGAACTTTCTAATTGGCGCCTGCATGCTCACCACCAAAGCAATCTGGCAAGAAGCCAGTGGCATCAGCCCGCAATATGGCCGAGGTTACTATGAAGAAATGGATTTAGATGTGAGGCTGCGCCGACTAGGATACAAACTTGGTGTGGCCACAGATGTGTTCGTGCTACATGAAAGTATCGGCAAAGGCAGCCCCAGCTTTTCTTCTTTGCGCAAACTAAGCCGCAGACTTTGGCTTTCGAGAAACGCGATTGTATTCTTATTAAGAAACGGCTTCGCCGAAAATAATCAATTCAATTATGACTGGGGACAGCGTAAAACCTGGCCTTACATAACTACACCTTAATCATCCCGTGGAATTATCCCCTGATCAACAACAAGCTCTCGACAACCTGATGGCGTGGTTCAACGACCCCAATAGGAACCAGTTTGTGACTTTGGGAGGCTACGCGGGCACAGGCAAAACTACTCTCATCGCCTGGTTTCGCCAACAGCTACATAAACAAAATGCTGAATTACGCGTAGCATTCTGCAGCTACACCGGTAAAGCCGCACGCGTATTGCGGCTAAGGCTTCAAGAAGAGCAGGCCGTGTACCGTCAAGACTCCATCAGCACCATTCACGCTTTGATCTATTCTCCTATGGTAAACAATCAAGAGGAAATCGTGGGCTGGGAGCGTAAGCAAGAAATGCCCTGTGACCTAATTATCGTGGACGAAGCCTCAATGGTAGACGTAGATATTTGGAACGACTTGTTGGCCTATCAAGTGCCGATTTTAGCCGTCGGTGACCATGGTCAGCTGCCACCAATTAAGGGGAATTTCAATTTAATGCAAACGCCAGAATTACGCTTGGAGCAAATTCACCGTCAGGCTCAAGGTAACCCAATTATCGCGCTGTCTATCCTGGCCCGAGAACAAGGTGAAATTCCCGCAGGGAAATTTGCCCCAGGAGTGCGGAAGTTCAAGCAGACAGATGATCCAGAACTACTGGACGAGCTGCTACGCAAATACAGTGACGACCGGTTAATCCTATGCGGTTACAACAATACTCGGGTTAAACTAAACAAACATATCCGAGGATTACGAGAATACGAATCCGAATTCCCGCGCAGCGGGGATAGAGTAATTTGCCTGCGCAATAATCACACTAAGCAGATTTACAACGGCATGCTAGGGACAATTGAATCGCTGGAAGTCGCTGATTCCGAGTGGTATAACGCCATCATTGAGTTAGACAATGAAGACCAGGCGTTCCGGGGCATGATTTTACAATCTCAATTTAATAACTCAGAAGCTATTAATTTCACCAACCAGCGGTCGCGTGCCGGCAAAGGCGATTTATTTGATTTCGGTTACGCCTTGACTGTACACAAAGCTCAAGGTAGCCAGGCAAAGCGGGTAATTCTATTCGAAGAGAGATTTAAGCAAATGGACGCCGAGATGTGGCGACGATGGTTGTACACAGCGGTAACGAGAGCAGAGGAGGAGCTATTTATCATTGGCTAAACAAAGGCGCCCTACTAAGCTAAAGCTTCGTAAGGCGCCACAACTTCATTTAATCCTAATTCCTTACATCGACTCCCAAGGAGTCATCAAT
>CAYXSB010000124.1:0-2301 GCA_964466865.1 uncultured Candidatus Saccharibacteria bacterium | reverse complement strand
TAATAGTTGAAGTCTTGCCGAACTGATTAGTGGCAGTAAAGATCACGATATTCTCAGCATCTCGTAGGGGAATTTCACCAGTTTCAAAAGTGTAGTCTGGCTGCAACTCCACTGGCTGTGAATTCATGCGCACGACTGTCTGTCCGGTAGTTTTGCCATCAACTTTGAAACTATTTCCTGGCACAAAGATTTCTCCGTCAAAGTCGGCGTTAATTTTGACTGGTGCGATTAGTTCCAGCGGTGGAGGTTGGAGGATCGCACTTACTTGATTTACTACGTAGAATCCGACTAGTAGCAGCACCAACACAACGCTAAAGATCACAATATTGCGGCGAGTGAGCAGAGTATCCACCGGGGAAATTCGCTTAGGTGTATTCAGCCGCAAGTCGTGGCTGACAGGTACTGGCTGATGTTCGCGGCGATATAAAGCGAGCACTTGCTCGCTATCCAGTCCCAGAAACTTAGCGTAATTCTTTAGAAACCCTTTGGCGTAAACGTCAGAAGCAAACGTGGAATAGTTCCCAGTTTCCAGTGCGGCGATGAATTCGCTGCGGATTTTAGTTTGACCGGCAACTTGCTGGATGGTTAGTTCCTTCTCCTCCCGCTTTTCGCGCAACAAGTCACCAATCTTCTTATTCTTAACTTGTGGACGAATCTCGGGTTTGGCCATTTGAAAATCATTATACATCCCTAGACAGATTTGTCTGTGAGTATATACGGTATATAGTTTTCTCAAAATGAGGATGCTACAATCTCACATGACAAAACCACTTGCTGAAATCTTACGTCCCCAAACAATTGCTGATGTCGTGGGCCAGACTCACTTATTGGGGCCAGAAGGCTCACTTACCAAGCTGCTACACAGTGGCTATCTACCTTCGATTATTTTCTGGGGACCACCAGGCGTAGGCAAAACTACTTTGGCATACATCATTAGCCGAGAAATGGGCTATGACTTCATTGAATTGTCCGGCGTGGAATTCTCAGTTAAAGCTTTGGAAGGTATTCGCAAACCAGCAAATAAGAAAGTTTCTCCCGGAATCGGTTTATTTGAAGGCGCAGCCACTGAGCCAACCAGGACTGTAGTATTCGTCGATGAAATTCACCGTCTGAATAAATCTCAGCAGGCGCAGTTTTTGCCTTATGTCGAGCGCGGTGAGTGGATCTTGATTGGCGCGACTACTGAGAATCCCAGCTTTGAAGTAATCGGACCGCTGTTATCGCGGTCACAGGTGTTGGTGCTGAAGAACTTAGATCCTGCGGAATTACATCAGATCATGGACAAAGGCTTGGCGAAGCTCAGCGAAATGCAAAATAAAGAGCTGCATATGGCTAAAGATGGGTTGGACTATATCGCCCAAATTAGTAATGGTGATGCTCGTTTATTGCTGAACGCCGTAGAAGCCGTGTTCAATATGTTTGCTGTGGCCAAAGGTGACAAGGCTCCGGAAATAACCGGCAAGCAAGTAGAAACCGCCATGGGTAATTTGCATCTGCTGTACGATAAACATGGCGAAGAACATTACGATACTATTTCCGCGCTGCATAAGTCGATGCGCGGCAGCGACGCGAACGCTGCGGTGTATTACCTAGGACGCATGCTCGAAGGCGGCGAAGATCCGCTATATGTCGCCAGACGCTGTGTACGCTTCGCCGCCGAAGATATCGGCAACGCAGACCCAATGGCGCTGACTTTGGCAAATTCGGCTTTCGACGCCGTGAATAAGATTGGGATGCCGGAGGCAAACGTAATTCTGGCGCAGCTGGTAATTTACTTAGCCAAAGCGCCTAAGTCCAACGCGGCTTACCTGGCTTACGGAAGAGTCCAGCATGACATCCAGAAATACGGCAATTTGCCGATCCCACTGAAAATCCGCAATGCTCCCACCAAACTTATGAAAGGCCTGGGTTATGGCCAAGACTATAAGTATGCCCATGACTTTTCCGCGGAAGAGCTGGCGGGTGAGCAATACCTTCCCGACAAGCTAAAAGACCGCGATTACCTAGCTAGTAAACCTACCGAAGATTAATCACACTTTCAATTTGTAACCAACTCCGTGCACGGTCTCGATTACGTTTGGGCAGCCGAAAGGCTGGAGCGCTTTGCGAATATTACTGATATGTACATCTACGCAATTATCATCGCAGTCACTGTAACTTGAAGTTGTACGAGAATTAATATGACTGCGAGTGAGTACTCGATCGTGATTTTCAGCCAGCAGCAACAAGATCTCAAATTCTCGTCTGCGTAAATAAATTGGCTGGCCATGGTGATGCAGCATGCGCCGATGCTTATCTAAT
>CAYXSB010000123.1:0-2320 GCA_964466865.1 uncultured Candidatus Saccharibacteria bacterium | reverse complement strand
AGCCAGATACCAGTATCACGCGCACACCAAGCCATCTGATAGTCAAATAAGTGAATCGAGCGAGAAGCAAATTGATGGCAAGTGAAAGAATAGACTAAGTAAATCCAGCGCGCCGGAACTAGCAGCAGTGACCGCGTTTCTCCCAGTTTAGCCAGAATCGGTGCCACTACCGGCAACACGCTGATCACTGCCAGTACACCCATATACCAATTGTACGAATTGTGAATAGCTTTATTCACCCAGCAGCTTAGTAACAAATTTCGTAGCATTTGCCGCAAATCGTTCATCACCGATGAAATTATTCTGAGCATCGAACTGCTCACCTGTATTTATCGATTGAAATGAGTGTGGGCTAATGTAGCAATTATGACCGCCGTAATTATCGATGACGTAGCTGAACATTTTCATCAGCTGATAAATCGGCTCTCTGCCGCCAATTCCCGAAGATACACCCACGATCGCATGCACGCGATCGTTCCATAAAGCCGGATACGTTTTATTTCCAAAGTGTTCCAAGAACGCAATCATTTCTGCCGGCATGTTGCGGTTGTATTCGGGGACTACCCAGATTACGTGGTCAGCTTTGATAATCGCATCTAGAATTGCTTGCTGAAACGCGGTAACTTCCGCGGGCTGAATGTAGCCAGCACCGATCGAGCGAATTTCCAGTCCCAGAAAGGTTTTGACATCCACTTGATGGCCTTTGGCAGATATAATTCCCCGTAAGTATTCTGTCGTCTTTGACGAATTGCTGCCAGGACGCGGAGACGCACAGATCAATAAAACTTGTGACATATGTGTAGGTCAAATGTAAGTGTTTACAGCATTCTAGACTATGATGCCTACTTGTGGCTATCCATATACTTACGCGCTAGCGCTACCAACTGTGGTTTGTCGTTAAGCAAAGGCTCTTCAATCACTTGATCCAGCAAATACTTCAGAACTTCGCCCAGAACTGGTCCCGGCTCGATTCCCAATTCCGATAGCAAATCATGGCCCGTGACATCTAGGTCCGTGACTTTTAGGGCCATATCTTTGGCCCGCACATCGGCGATACGTTCCGCCAGCACATTTAATTCTTCAGGAGTAAATTCAGTTTTGGAATTGGAGCCCACGTCAGCCATGCGCAACTTCATCAGCGCATCGACATTCTCTTCGCCACCAATATTGATAATCAAGCGTCGAATCGCCGCGTCCGTCCAGCCTCCAGTAGACTTGCCGGCTTTAGTTTTCTCTAGATGTTGGGAAATCTCGGCGTTGCTAGCTTTATTAAACCCAATTTCTTCGCCATGCGCTTTGCGCCAATCAGCTGAAGGATAATAGAACATATGCCAACGCACCAACCGCTCTACTCGGTCAATTTCATTATTGGGGAATTTCAATCGCTGCATTATCGCTTTCGCCATGTCCGCACCCATTTGGTCATGACCGTAAAAGTGAGTACCCGCTTCGTCCTTGGTCATAGTCCGCGGCTTCCCAATGTCATGGAATAACGCTGCTAGTTTAATATCATCTTCGGCAATATCCACAGTTGCTAAGGTGTGATCAAATACATCATCGACATGAAACTCTGGCTGAGTGACGCCGACGCCTTCTAACAGTTCCGGGATCACTAATTCTAAAATTCCCGAATCTTTCATCAACCGTAAACCTACTGACGGTTTCGGAGACTTGTACAGAAGCTTCAACAACTCATCGCGCAACCGTTCTACCGACACTTGCTTGGTAATGTGATTGGTCTGCTGCATCGCCGCAAACGTCTGCGGCTCAATTTCAAATTCTAATTGCGAAGCTAGACGGCAAGCCCGCATTGGCCGTAGTCCATCTTCAGAGAATCGTTCCACCGGATCACCCACTGCGCGAATGACTTTGTGATCAAGGTCTTCAAGTCCATTGTATGGATCAACCAGCAGCTCCGTAACTTGTTTGTCATCGTGGATCGTATCAAATTCTTGCAGGTTAAGCGCCATGGCATTGATAGTGAAATCACGACGAGCTAAATCTTCTTGGATGGTTTTGGTAAATTCTACTTTAGTCGGCCACCGACCTGACATATAGTCAGCCTCGGAACGATATGTAGTCACCTGCACATCAAATTTCTCACCTTTGGTGTCTTCCGCAATTACAGTGATGGTGCCAAATTTCTCGCCAGTGGGTACGCTGCGGGGAAAGATTTTTACGATCTCCTCTGGATAGGCGTTGGTAGCAATGTCGAAATCGCTAGGCTGCTTGCCCAGTAACACATCGCGCACACTACCACCGACAAGATAAGCTTCGTAATGATGCTGCTGTAAAGTTTCCGCAATCTCAGTTATGTAAC
>CAYXSB010000122.1:0-2360 GCA_964466865.1 uncultured Candidatus Saccharibacteria bacterium | reverse complement strand
TGAAATCGTTCAAATAAATAACCACTGCGGCTTGCAGGATTGCGAAAACTACGAGGATTAGTATTATTGTAATTATCATGATTTAATCTTAAAAACTAAAAACCCCTCCTCAACCCTCTACACAAATAGAGAATTAAGGAGGGGTCATGTGACGGTTCCACCCTTGGTTTAACTTTTAGAAAAGTCTAAGTTGTATGCAATTTACTTTCACTAACCGGGAAAGATTCGGTTACCAGTTCTCACACTCCTGGCTCTCTGCTGCATAATTGTAGCATGCTTATTGCAAAGCATTTAACTCCACATTGAATGCGTCGTATTCTTGCTGTGACATCACTCCGTCCTGACAGTCATTCAGATATGTCTCCAATAAATGAGTTATTGCGCCTGACTTGGGGCCAAATATAAAGCCGAAATTCTGGAACAACGACAACACTTCTCTGCCTGCTGGAAAGCTAGAGCAAATGTTGCTACCGGTATCGCTTGTCCATTGCTGATTGGGATCAAATGGCAGAGCCTGCACAGCACTGCTGGCTAGACCATCACTGCCGCTAGCTGTGATTTTGTCCGGATACAGCTGCTGTAATAGGTCGAATATGCGGGGATGATTCTTGAGGAAATTCTCTACTGTAGTATCTTTATCCTGATTCCAACTCACCCAAGTCTGGTCCAGAGGAGAATTTTCCATCTTGTCCGTTATGGCTTTGCCGGTTTTGCTTAAGTCTACAAAGTTGTCCTCCTTGATGTCGCCGGTAAACCCAGCTTGCTGGTCATTTACACCAACTGTGCCCTGGAATACGGACACGCGGGCTTTGGTGTCACTGCCATCAGCCTGGAAATCAAATACTGTGCCGCGCACAGCAGCAATCACGCCATTACCGTCAATTTTAAATTCCCCACCGGCAAGCACTTTCTGCACACGATTCCAGATTTGGCCGGATATTAACTGTAAGTCGATGGTGTTGCCATCATTATCAACTTTGGAAATGACCAGATCTGTATTGTGATTGAGGCGGGAAATACTATTGTTCACAAACACTACGCTCGCTGTAGAAGTGGCATCAGTAGTGACTTCGTCACCGACATACAGATCCTGGCTGGCATCTACAGTGGCCACTTGGCCAGCATGTTTTACTTGCACGCTGCCATCTTCCACTACTACTTTTGCTTCGATTTGCGGTTGGCTATTGTGCCAAAGCAACAATCCACCAATTAAAGAGCCACAACAAGCTACGATGCAGAGTAAAAGTATGCAACCAATGATCAGGACTTTTTTCATAATCAAAATGTAATTAAGGGAATATACCAAAAATTATTTATCAGAACCATGTGGCGGGAAGTTCGGCGGTAATAAAATGTCTTTCGCCACAATTTGCGATGTCTGTCGACCGTTCCATTCATTTGTGCCCAAAGTACCGGCAACTGCGATCCGATCGTGTAGCTTTAAGCCTTGCCAACGCTGACTTCCACCCCAGTCCACTACTTCCAGCTGATTGCCACTGCCATCTTGCAGCATGAATGCAATATGCTGTTTATCGCTGCCAAAGATTCTCGGTGGCCGGGCAATATCTGCCCCCATAATCGCCACCACTGGACTGGGATTGCCAAATCCGAACGGCTCCATCGATTTAAGCTCGTTTATAGATTTGGGTTGAACTTCATGCATGCCCAGTACTAGATCGACATTTAGTGTTGGAATTAGGTCAGCCTCAGAAATCTGATCATCTGCCAGCTTCAGCAGTTGTGCGTTAAATTCATCAAACTGAGAATTCTCCAGAGTAAATCCCGCGGCCATGGCGTGCCCGCCGTGTCGCAGCAATAAGTGTTCGGTTTGTTTGAGAGCTTCGGCAATATGAAATTGCCGAATACTACGAGCAGAACCTTTGATCATGCCTTCCGCGGACCGGGAAGCTACCAGAACTGGCCGGCTATATTTTTCAGTCAATTTACCAGCAACTAGACCAACTACGCCTTCCGGCCATTCGTCACCGCAAATCAAATACAACTTCTGACCCACTGGCAGTTTGGCGATCTGCTGCTCAGCTTGTGCGAGTAAGCTAATCGTTAAATCCTGGCGTTCCGTGTTTAGCGTATTTAGCTCCTGTGCCCACTCACGAGCTTTGGTCACGTTATCTGTAGAAAGTAACCTTACAGCTAGCATCGCGTCTTGGAGACGACCAGCAGCGTTCAATTTGGGTCCGATTACAAACCCTAGATGATAAGTTTTCAATTCTCCAGGTTTAATGTTGGCAACCTCCATCAGTGCCGCAATTCCTGCGCGTCTGGGATGCTGCATTTCGGCCATACCTAATTGGACAATCGCCCGATTCTCATCAATCAAAGGCATCACGTCACACGTGGTA
>CAYXSB010000121.1:0-2376 GCA_964466865.1 uncultured Candidatus Saccharibacteria bacterium | reverse complement strand
AAGCTATTACGACCTGGCGACATCTTTGTCCCCGGACATTCAGAGCCAACTTCCGGCTGGCTGGGAAACCTCACAGATGAATGTAAATACTGACATCAAAATCAAGGCTGGTCAGGCAATTGCCCGCATAGGCAAACAATCTTTGGACTTTGCGGTCTGGGATACCACAAAGAGTCTGGGATTCCTGGTACCTGCGGCATATGCCAGCGAAAGTTGGAAGATTCATACAGTGGAACCATTGGACTACTTTACGGCAACTGTTAAGCAAGAAATATTACCGTTTTATATCAGAACTGTAGCTCCTGTGGACGGGGTAGTCGCTTACGATATCGAAGGCAAACTGCAAGGGACATGGTTCCTGGAGAATACTAAAGGCTATGGCGGTAGCACTTTAACCAATGGCAACATCTCAGCTTACTATGCTGGCCATTTATCTATCGTGACTGATCACATTGATCCGGCGGCGCTTGTATACTCTACCGGAGATTATCAAGGTCAGCCAACGCAGTTCACGATCAAAGATCCGCCAATTCTCCCCAAGGATGTAGGTATAGATAGCGGCATGGTCAAATATCAGTTAGCGCAGTTGAATTACGTCGATGCAAATGGAATGAACTGGACAGGTCAGTCTCCCGTGAAGGGCTTGAAGCTCACTGCCGGCATAGTTAAGGCGACAGTATTGCTGCAAATAGTTGAAGCTCATAAGCTGAAAGTCGAAGTCTTTCCCGGCATGACTCCAGATCAGGTTACTGGGTTTACTGCTAATGTCAAAGTGTATACCCGCGGTGATGACGCCAAGCAATAGCTTTTGATGCTATAGTCCCGCATATGTTTCGCGATACAGTCTCAGTAAAATTCAAATCCGGTAACGGCGGTAATGGTAAAGTCGCTTTTGGCATTAATAAAATGCCGATGGGTGGTACCGGCGGCACGGGCGGCAATGTATATCTCGAAGGGTCGAACAATATGTACGACCTGTCTAGCGTACAGCCAGATGCCACATACGAAGCTGAGTATGGTGGTTCAGGTGGCATCAAAGACCTTACTGGAGCTACCGGTAAAGACCTTATCTTCAAAGTCCCCATCGCTACCAATGTCTACAATGAGCGTAATGAGCTAATCATGTCTATCAAAGAACATGGTCAGCGCGAATTATTGTTGGCTGGAGGCATCGGTGGACTAGGAAATCATTATTACCGAGCGGCAGGATTGGGAGCGTTGGAGAGATTCCAAATGGGTAAGCCGAGTCTGACTGCGGTAGTTAGATTAGAACTAGAATTACAATCCGATATTATTCTCATCGGGCTACCAAATGCTGGCAAGACTTCTATTCTCAATGCTTTAACCAATGCAGATGGTAAGGTGGCGGCATACGAATTCACGACGATAAATCCGCATCTAGGCAGAATGGGAACGGTAACATTGATGGACTTGCCGGGTTTGATTGAACACACAGCTGAAGGCAAAGGTGTAGGTACTAGCTTCGTGAAGCATACCAAAGCTGCCAAACTGGTTGCTCACTTCGTGAGTCTGGAATCTGTAGACCCAGTTGCTGACTACGAGCTAGTGCGAAAAGAAATGACCGACATTGATCCTACCTTAGCTGAAAAACCGGAAATCATTATTCTCACCAAGACCGACTTAATCCCAGCGGCAGATCTGCCAGCGAAGATTAAGCTATTCAAAAAGTACAAACGCACAGTTACTACCGTGTCTGCGTACGATTTAGATGCAATTGCCAAACTGGGTAAACTGTTTGAGGACAGCATCTAGCATGATTGACAAAATCCCTTACCAGGACTAACGTTTGGATACCTAGCTTTTAATTTCCTTACATGAGTGATAATACTAACCCTGCGGAAGGTGGCGATAGCTGGCGTGAACAACGTCGCGCGGAACGCCATCAGCGAAGAATGCAATATCGTGCTTGGCGCGAACAACACTGGGAGTCCAGAATTTTCGGGGCTTTATCGGTGATTATTATTGGCGTCATATTCTTATTCAACACCACCGGGATTCTCCCGTGGGGAGTATGGACGAATATACTCAGCTATTGGCCGCTATTTATTGTGTCGGCCGGCGTGAGTATCATCTTCAGTGGTCACGGATGGCTAAGGCTAATTGGCTCTGCTATATCATTCTTTATTTTCCTGGCAATATTGTGGTTAGCAATTTTCAATCCGTTTAATACCACTCAAGTCAATTTCATCCCATTTGTTAACAATAGCGCTCCAACGCAGGAGAGCATTGATACCGTAAAGCTGACTGATTATCCGGACGTGAAGACCCAGACTTTGACAGCAGTGGTACCAGCCGGGGAAGTGAAGATTTCTGACTCCGGGACTCCTGACTTCTTAAGCATGACATCTGATTACT
>CAYXSB010000120.1:0-2519 GCA_964466865.1 uncultured Candidatus Saccharibacteria bacterium | reverse complement strand
GCGCTGGTAGTTAACGCGGTGAAATAAACAGTGGGAAGTACGTCTGATAGGTCGCACCGAATTCTTCGCGAAACCCGTCGCCCAAACTCCAAGTGTATCTGTTTGCCAGATATCGCATGGTGTTGGCTGCGGACAGCCAGGCGAAGTTCATGCCTGTGCACTTATGTCCACCTTCAATGAACGGAAAGAATGCGTATGGGTGAAAGGGCTCGCCGTTAGCGAACCGCTCAGGTTTGAATTGCTGCGGGCGGTTCCAATACCGTGCGTCCATATGCATCACAGCCTGGGAAGGCATGGCGATATAACCTGCCGGAATGGGGATACCGAGCAGCTCCGTGTCCTGCATGGCTTGACGCGGTACGAGGCTGGCGGGTGGTGACATGCGCAGTGTCTCATTGACGAACGCTGAAAACAAAGGCATCTTGCTCAAATCTTGAGGAGCGATCACGTCATCTGATGCACGCAGCTCGTCCAGCACTGGCCTTGCCAGCTTGGGATATAGTGCGATGTTGCGAATGAGTGATTTCTCCAGGCTGAGCGTGGTATCGATACCAGCTACCACTAGCACGAACACGTTTGCTCTCACGTATTCGATGTCCAGCGCGTTCTCCGGTTTGTCAGGGTGCAGTACCCCATCGATGATCAGGCTGGAAATGATGTCCCAGGATTCGGTAATGTCGTTCTTGACGATGTACTGATAATACTGGTCCACAGCTTTGGTTAACAGCGGCACAACCTTGGCTACGACGGCTTCATACTCCTGCTTCGCAGCGCGGTTAGCAATCTGCATCCAGCCCGGGGTCATGCCGGCTTTGAACGCGTAGGTATAGGCTACGTTTGCGCTGCCAGTGATGGTCCCCATTTCTTGATCTGACAGTGGCCTGTGGGTATCGACATTGAACATGCATTGCACCAGCACCATCGCATTTACTTGATGGATGAGAGCGTGGATGTCCACTGGCTGCCTTAAGTCCTGTGCAGAGATTAGCTGCAAAAAGACTTGCCTGGCTGTGGTATGCATAACTTCGGCATACTTTGCCATTAGTCTCCCTGCAAAGCTGGCTACAATATGAGGTTTCTGCTTGTAGTAACCTTTGCCAGATGCCGCAGCAATACCCAATACACCGCCCATAATTCCGGCGATTTTGCCGTAAAGGCTTTCGGGTCGCGCCCACAGATCGATGTGATGGAAGATCTGCTTAATCGCGTCAGGCTCGCCGACGTGCAGTAAATAATTGCCCATCAGTTTGATGGCGGCGATTGGGACATCCCCATTATCAATCAGCTCCGCGTGCAATTTCAGCAGATAAGGTGGAAATGCATTGCCTACTTCTAATGCCGCTCCGAGAAAAGGTAGACCGCGCTTAATGGTTAGAATCGACATTGGTTCTCCTTGTTATCAAATAGCGTCAACTACGGGGTGATTTTAACATCACTTACTGCTGATAAGGTGTATAATGTCGATATACTAAGTTCAGCTATGGCCACCACTGCCGATGAAATTATTCATCGCCCCAAAAACTTTGATTACGATTCCCCCGCACATGAAATAGTTAAAGGTGTGGTGGAAATTGTGATTGGCTTGTCGTTCAGCATTGCTGAAGGTATTGTTGTGGATTTTATTACCGGTGGAATTAACGAACTAATTCCCGGCACGGAGTTCATTACTGATGCAGGTGCTGTAGGATTGTTAAGGTTTATGGGAATTCTAATTCCCGATAAATACTTGAAGATAGGCTATGTTTGTAGCTTGATTCCCTTGGTGAAGAATTTCGTGAGTCCGGCGACATTAGATGGTGCACGAAGAATTTGGCTGGCCTGGAAAGCTTGGCCGAAGAAAATTGCTTAGGCAATTAGTTTCTGAGAAACTGAAGCATAACTTTACTCGTTATCTCACAAGCATGTCCAACAGAAATGAGCGGCCAAATGGTGACATTAGGTACACGTATACTTGGGGCGTGGTGGGTATTTCCGGGTCGCAGAAAGACGGAGAAGTAATGATTATATTTACTGCAGCAGATGAGGCTGACGAAAACGAAGATGGTGGCTTTACCGAAGAGGCTTTTACCATCGGTGATTCTCCAAATGTGGAAAAACTTAAAGAAGAGTTAGACTTAATTGTGTCAGAGTTTATGCTGTCGCAGAGCGGAGTCATTGATGGTAGTAAAGTGCAAAAAGCACTGCTGGATCACTTGCGAGCATTAGGCTATGAGGTGCAAGCCGATAAGTTTGAAACTTGGTATGCAACTTACATGGAATCTTAATCTATTACTTTTTACTAACCGTACATGCCAGAGATGCTCATAGAGGATAACGGCGACGCGACTTGCGAGACTAAATGGGGTGAAGTGAATATATCGTCTACGGCGTTGGCTAGACAGGTATGGATAAGTTTTAGTTGCGATGACGACATAGGTGAAGATGTGGCGTTCTTTAGCGGCTCGTTCGTTGTCAGTGGCTTTGCAGATATGGTGAAAGTTAAAGAGCGATTGGAGTCTGAAGTTTCAAGCTTCATCGAT
>CAYXSB010000119.1:0-2521 GCA_964466865.1 uncultured Candidatus Saccharibacteria bacterium | reverse complement strand
CTCTTAGTGACGAATGGGTAGCAGATGAGGAAGAAGAAATTAAACTAGATGACCAGGTATACCTGGATGATATTGCCGATGATTCCGTCCGGTTGTACCTGCGCGAAATTGGCAAAATCCCACTACTCAGTGCTGAGGAAGAACTGGCCTTGGCCCAACGTGTGGTCGCCGGCCACAAAGACGCCAAAGACAAAATGGCAGAAGCCAACATGCGCCTGGTAGTTAGCATCGCTAAGCGTTATGTAGGCCGTGGGCTGGACCTTTTGGACCTTATCCAGGAGGGTAACACCGGTTTGCTACGAGCCGTAGAGAAGTTTGATCCGGATAAGGGCTTTAAGTTTAGTACCTATGCCACATGGTGGATTCGCCAAGCCATTACCCGGGCCATTGCCGACCAAGCTCGCACTATCCGCATCCCTGTGCATATGGTAGAAACCATTAACAAACTGCTGCGCACTCAACGTCGCCTGACCCAGGAACTTAATCGCGAACCGTCTAACGAAGAGATTGCCCAAGAGATGGAGATTGACGTAGATAAAGTAGAGCACATCATGAAGATCAAGCAGGATATTTCAAGCCTTGACGCCTCTGTACGTGATGACGAGGAAGATAGTGTGCTGGGGGACTTCATTGAGGACGAAGACACAATTAGTCCCGAGGAATCGGCCACCGTCCAACTACTGAAGGAGCACGTCAAAGATATGCTGAGTGCACTGACCGAGCGTGAGCAAAAAATTCTGAAGCTTCGCTTTGGTCTAGAGGATGGCAAAAGCCACACGCTAGAGGAAGTAGGGCAGGAGTTTAATGTTACCAGGGAGCGTATTCGCCAGATTGAGGCCAAAGCCTTAGCCAAGCTCCGCAAGCACCGTGATGCCAAGAAACTGCACGATTATATAAAGTAGACAACTGTCATAAAATTGACAGTTAAGCATAAGTATGTTAAAATGGGAGTATTCAAAATTTAATGATTATTTGCTATGACAAATCTAGGTAAACCAGAAATTCCATCCGTCCCAGATCACGACGCTCTCATGGAGCAGCTTTATTTAGCACGGCAAGCTAGCATGCAAATTCCTGGCGGATTTGAAAAAAGAAACGGTAATTTGCTGGGTACTACCATTGAGACCATTCAGCCTGGAAATGGCGCTAAGGAACCAAAGATAGAAATTGAAAGGCGAAAAGAAGATATTGGCCTAGATGAACCAATAAAAGTCGTGAACGTTACCGCTGGTACGCCTACGGGTGTAAGAGTTGATTACGAGCATATACAATATCCAGATGGCGCTGTTCAATCACGTGGCAATGTTAGGGTAGGAGATACAAATACTCCAAACACGCAATCTGCTAGTGCTCTTATGAAATTAGTAGCAGAAGGTGTTGAGGGGAGTGCGAGAACTGCGCACCAGCGACAGCGCAAACTTAAGTAGGCTCCAGTATAACCCTAAAGCACTAGCGTATTATTGACTTATAAGCACAAGTATGACATTATAGAATACCATTATCTAAATGTATGTAGTGTATAAATATGGCGGATGTTCACGAGACAGCTCAAGGTAACTTTGACTCTCATCACCGAGATTTTGTAGCAGCAATTGATGCAACACGCCTTGCTATGCAAGCGATTGGTGTAGGTGCAGATGAGTCAGTCCTTGCGGGGCACCCAGAAACTTTGCGTGCTTGCGATGATACCCAAGCACCAACTGTAAAAATAATTGCGACAGATAGTGATGAAGGCCAAACACAACAGCGATACATTATTACTATGGGCGGTCTAGAAAGTAAATACCACAGAACCTACAAAGCTATATTATCTATAAGGGTTGATTCAAACGGTGACACAAGTATTCATGAAGCCCGGGCAGCAGTACATTATCCTAGGCAGGATGGAGATGATTATGTGGTTAAAAGACTGAATCCTCTGCAAGCTATGAGAATGGGTACTATTATTGCCCAGCGCGCCCAGCTGCAAGCCCAAAATAAACTACGCCCAGATGACACTTCCGAAATACCTATCGTCCCTCCAACTGTCGTGTAGAATAGGGAACATATGAAACTAATCGGCATTGGTGGTCTACCCAGAAGCGGCAAAGATACAGTTGCTGAACTGCTGATTGCGGCCGGTTGGTTTGGCATATCTTTTGGCGATGTGGTGCGCAGCTATGCCTTTGAACGACATAAGGGCGAACCAGATCCCATCTCGGTAGCCAACATGACAGAAACCTCTAACTGGTTGCGCGAAACCTACGGTCCAGATGTGATTCTACAGGAAGCCCTAAAGCAGTTTGAGCAGCGCCAGCAAAGCGGTAAGCAAGACAAAGGCTTGGTACTTTGGAGTGTTCGCGCGCCTGTGGAGGTAGATTTTATTTTGAGCCACAGCGGTGAGCTTATTTGGGTGGAGGCCAGTGACGAGACACGCCACAAGCGCGGAATACAAAATTTGCGGGCAGGCGAAGCCAAAATATCTCCGGAGGAATTCAAACGCCAGGAACAATTACAATGGCAGCCTCAACCAGGTATCCCT
>CAYXSB010000118.1:0-2592 GCA_964466865.1 uncultured Candidatus Saccharibacteria bacterium | reverse complement strand
TAATGCGTGCCCGAGTGAGAAGTGGCTAGACCATTAATATCACGCTCCACCTGGTGGAATGCATCTACGATCTTGGAGTTTACTTCGATGTTAGCCCCTACAAATTCGATTGAGGTCATTGCTACACCATCACCAGCAGCTTTGGCCTGGTCGGCACAGGAAACTCCCGTCGGCAAAGCCTTACCGCTACCAAAGGTCTCATTCATCGCATTCTGATCGTCGCACAAGCTGTTAAATACTGGCCCCGCACAAGCCGGATATGATACGCCATTCTTCGCCGCTAATGTTGGACCACAAGCAGAGCCAGAACAGTTAGCCACAGTCCCACCAGCACCGGCTAACTTGGCTACGGGCTGCGTAGTCGGCTTAGCCACGTCTGCAACTATTGTTGGCGTCTTTGTGGCCACCGCCGCGTCAATGTTAGTTTGGCTCTGGATCAAACCTGAAGACGTCGCTGCAGAAGGATTAGCCGTATTGGTAGTGGGTGAAGTCGTGAACTTCTGGTATTGCTGCAGCACGGTATTGTCATCTACTTGCGGCGCTGCCTTACTACACTCTTTATCGTGCAACACAAATCTTTGGATACCGTAATTATAAAAGCTACAGTAACCTGGCGGTACGGCACTGCCGCCTTCCATGTCTGCCGTTGGTTGCTTGGCGTTACAGCCGAGCACCTGACCATATACAACGTAAGGATTAACTGTTTGCAGTTTCCCAGTTGCACTTGGCAGATAGGCAGTTACATGGATATGCCATTCTCCCCGTGAATAAGTACACGTAGTACACATAGTGCCAATTTGCTGGCCTACTTGCACGTGAGTACCGACGCTGACTAGACCTGATTCAGCCAAATGCAAGATGTAATAAATAATGCCACTAGTGTCACCTTTAATCGAGACTTGCTTGCCCACAGTCACACCGCTGAGATTGTAAATGGATTCACTGGTGATAACGGTACCAGTCTCGGGGGCGATGACGCGCAGGTCATTCTGATCGATGGGGTAGAGGTCCAAAGGTAAATCAGGCTCAGAACAGTGAGTCCAATGCCCTGTCGGCCCCTGTAAACATCCGTTGTTAGGATCAGCCACTGGACAGGCTAAACCGCCTTTGACTGTAATTGCACCCAGCTGTGGTTCAGTGTTTACACACTGGCCAGCACCACATTCTCCCGCGATAAAGTAACCTTTGGAGCATAGAAATTGTCCTAACGGATCATGCTGAAATCCACTCGCGCCTTCAGCAGCAAATGGCACAATACAATCAAGTGGATGCCCTGCCGCAGATACTAGCTGCTTGTTGTATGGATCGTCACATCCAGCAATTCCGGCAAATAGGTCAGCCGCGCCTGTAGTGTATGACAATTGACCGTTACTACTGGTTAGTTGGCCTCCTGGTAATCCTGACGATGTCTGTAGCACACTCAGGTAACGCATCAAATGATCTAGCAAACCTAAGCCTTGATAATATTCATGTCCCAGCTGGAAGTTGGTACCCTCGGCTAAGTATTCGTTGTACTCCTGATAGTATTGGAATGTAGCTACCGGCGTGCCACCAGAAATTGTAGTGGTAGTGCCGCTACCGCTTCCAGAACCAGGCAGAGGAGTAGTTCCTGGAGTCAAGTTTAAGCTGCCACCACAGGACTGAGCGGCTTGCTGCAGTGCTGTGACCGTGGCATTGTTCAAATTGGTATAGCTGCTCGGATGCAGACCGTCGCCAGCTGCCAGATCACCTGCAGTTACAGCTCCACCATTACGCAGCGTCCAGCCGTTATCTTGCGCCAACTTAGTAATTGCGGCATTCCAGGCTGCGGTGCCGCCACCATTACACTGCACTTTGAATGATGGTGAGCGGTCAGGGATAGTACTCAGAATAATAGTTTTGCCAGTAGCGGCGATTTCTTGCACCAGTGATTTCAATGTAGGGATGAAGTCACCATTCAAATCCTCAAATCCGCAGTCGTTGGTTCCCAGCATGACTACTGCAGCCCAGGCAGTTGAATTTAGCGCGTTATTTACAAATTGGGTACGATACATTCCCCCTGGAGTGTACCAATGAACGTTAGCGCCACTAATACCAGCGTTAATCGCTTTTGGGAAGAATCCGGTTTGATACTGATAGTTGGTAATACTATCACCCACCATTACAAACTTGTTTGGATCCGCAGCTAGCTGTGTACACGACCCACCCGTAGTTGCACCTTGCACCTGAGCACCGTTCACTTGAGTAGTAGTACCGCCGTTAGTAAAGTCCTCAAGCATTTGGTTTATGCGCGGAGACTGAATCTCATGATCGCTAAGTGGGGTCTCACTGTAAGCCTTCAAGGTTACATCTGACTGCCAACCAGCATAATTCAATTCATTGAACAAAATCTTCAAACCACTTTGGCTCATCTTAGTCTGCACAATTCTGTAGAGATTATCCAGAGAATCATAAATGCCTGGGACGTCGTAATTAGGAATCGAAGGTAAATCTGATTTTAACTTCACGGTTCCTGTTTCGTAAGCATCGGCACCACTGACATACTTGATCGTAGAATTAATCTTGTCAGAATTACCATGGCAGCTGCCTTGCATGACGTTAGCCTTATCGATG
>CAYXSB010000117.1:0-2606 GCA_964466865.1 uncultured Candidatus Saccharibacteria bacterium | reverse complement strand
AATTCGCTCTAGAATGTCCTCTGTATCGCTACCGTGAGGATCAATGAAACACACGCCTCTACCAGCTTTGATGTCTCTGATGGCTTGGCCAGCCAAGAATCTCGTTTTACCGGAACCAGTCTGTCCTACTACATACATATGACGCATGCGATCCTCCGGCTTCGCAAATATTTCTTTGCGCTTACCGCGATACACATTGCGACCCAGCCACATAAATCCTTGTTGGTACTCGCTAGCCACAAAGTCAGCTGCTGGACCATCCTTAGATAGCAACCATTGAATGTGCGGTGTGCGCACGTTGTGATTGGGGAAATGGAAAATTGTAGCTAACTCTGCTGTGTTTAAGATCATTAATTCCCGGGGGAATCGGTAGATAAAATCTTTCACAAATGTCTTATTATCCTTGTGGGTCTTGAACTTATTGCCAGACTCTTTGGTATATTGGTCGAAGCTACTCAGCATGTTGGTCAAATGCTCTTGGGCGGTCGCTTCCAACGACGACACTGCCACCATGCGCATATCGGCAAAGAATCCGCTCTTTTCAGCTTTGTGATCAATTGCCGACAAGGTATCGTCATTTACGTTCTTCTTGCTTTCGCCTTCTGCAGCTGGCTTTCGGACATCTTGTACATATTTCTTGGCCGAATTTCGCCATTCTGAACCAGCTGGAGAAATGATCAGTTGGAAGGCTGCAGACTCCCCTTCGCGGAGTTTGCTCATGGCATCGGTTAACGTCGATAGTGTATCTGTAGCTAATTCTTCATAGTTACGAATCGGAATCATCGATTCCTTGTCTAGCTGCAGCGTGGCAAACGCCACCTTCGCGTCCTCCGGGAACAGGTTGTACTCTTTCACCGGGCTAATGTCTGCCTGCGAATAAGCGCCATTGATTTGACGATCCACCAAACTAGCTATCTTTGCCGGACATACTACATAGAATTTAATATTATCTTTGAAGGCGACTATTTCGAAGCTGACGAATGTGCGGGCTTTGGTGTATCTCTGTAATCCTTCCAGCTTTTCTCCAATTCCCAACAATCCTGAGAACATTTGGTCCGCGGCTTTAATTTCAGTTTGATCGTCTTCGGGAACTTTAACTTCGAAGAATACTACCTTGAGAGCTTTCTGCTCCATCGCGGCTTCTTTCACACCTTCCAGTAGATAACGGACAAAAAGACTGCCAGCGACGACCAGCAACACTATTAATCCGAGCGCAATAGCGGCGATTACAGCAAACTGAGTGAGATTCACCCTAGGGGTAGAATAATGGATAAATTATCGAGAAAATATAGCATTTAATGCTCCAGGGAGAAAACTTTCACGATCTTTTCTAGCAACTCGGACAAGAACCGGCTGGAATTATCTGGAGCATCTTTGTGATGACTATCAACATAGCTAACAATTGAAGCTGGACTGCTGGTGTCTACTTGAGTCAAGACCGGACTATCACCGAGCAGTGACGGTGCTTTCTGCTGGCTTGCGGAAGCAGCTTGAGGCTGAGTGCCTGGTGCATTCACAGTTTGCGCTTGCTGTTCGATTGCCCGCTCTTGCCTGTTCTCTCCTGATTCTACTCCTCGTTCTTGAGCAGTTTCGATGCGGCTCTCCGGTTGAGCAATCACTTCAGGGTTAGGCTGAGCAACTAGCTGAGCTTCAATATTGGGCATAATCACTTGTGACAGACCTTCTACTCCACCACCTGTGGAAACAGGCTTTTGCTTCTGTTGCTCTTGCCAGATGTACTGCTGCATTTCTGCCCACAATACTTTGCGACCATCGATCATCCAGTAAGGATTACCGTTATCATCAGTGCCGGCCGGCAAAGGTAACCCAGATACTCCGGCTATGGCTTGTGGTGTGATTTGGTCATCGTTCATGTAGATTATTTTATCATGTTAGCGCTTATTTCATGTCCCTTTCGATCTGGCGTTGGATGTCACGTTCTTTAATCTTCTGCTTCTTTTCAAACTTGCGACGGCCGCGCACCAGAGCAATGGACAATTTAATTAACCCTTTGTCATTGATGTAGCCTTCCAGCGGGATCAAAGTATGGCCTGGTCGCTTGGAATATTCTCCGATTTTGAGGGCTTGGGCCTTGCTGACTAGCAAGCGGCGATCACGCTTCTCTTCTGCTAGAGTTACTTTAGGCGCAGATTTCCAGGAAGCAATGGAGGCCCCTTGCAAGATTAATTCTCCAGTAGGAGTATAATTTATAAATGCGCTGCGAAAGTTTACGCTACCAGCTTTCATCGATTTCACTTCCCAGCCATGCAAAACTATACCGGCTTCCAGTTGGGAAACCACGTCAAAATCGTAATAGGCCTTTTTATTGGAGAATAGGACTTGGATATGCTTTAATTAACTAGAAGAATATAACACCCTATGAGCAACCGTTCCAGTTATCAACATGAGCGTCAGAGTTCAAATTTCCGAGAGAATTTTAGGAAGTTCACGAACCCATCAAACAAAACGTTCCGGGAGAGCTATGAAGGCAACCCACCCCAGCCACACCTTCTGCCAAGTCGACCTCAGCGTAAGACTTTTCCGAGATGGATAATTGCGGTGGCAATGGTGCTTATAATTCTGGGCGCTATCGCCGTATATCTTCT
>CAYXSB010000116.1:0-2722 GCA_964466865.1 uncultured Candidatus Saccharibacteria bacterium | reverse complement strand
CATGATCACGATCATGACCACGAACACGAAGAGGAAGAATCTGCCGAGCCAGTAGCCGTCACAGACACTATGGCTAAAGAGTTGGGAATTGAAGATATCACTAGCGTCAAAGACTTGGAAACAAAGATTCGCGAGCAATTGCAGTCAATGAAACAAAACGAAGCAGAGCAGCAAGTAGACAACGACTTGATGGCTGCAGCTATTAAAGCCTCCACTATTCCTCTGCCCCAAAAGTTGATCGATCAACAAACCGCTTACCTCGTAGACGACTATGTAGGTCGAATCCAACAATTAGGCGTAGATATTGAAGGGTTCTTGAAGGCTCAAGATACTACACTGGATAAGGTGCGTGAACAGAAGCAAGAACAAGCTAAAGCCAAGATCTCACAGGAGTTAATCATGAATGAGATCGTCAAGAAATACGAACTAACACCTGAAGCAGAGGAGATTGAGAATGAAATCCAATCTATTTCTGACCCAGAAGTGCGACATAGTTATGATAACTACCAAGGTCGCCGTTATGTGCTGTCCGTACTTGTGCAACGACGTTCCATGGAAAAGCTGCGCGAATTAGCCGGTCTCAACAAAGCTGCCTAAGCTTAATCCCCTGCTCGTGCCAATTTTCACATTGTGCTATCGTAACTGGTGCTACAGTCTATTACCCTTACAAACTACCGTAATCTCAATCTCTCTACCGATCTTGATAATCAAAACCTGATTATCGCCGCCAACGGCACGGGCAAAAGTAACCTCCTGGAAGCAATCTATATGTCGGCGCTTGGCAAGTCTTTCAAGCCTTTGGAAACTCACGCAGATATCATCGGTCCGGCAGGGGAGTTTGCCAAAGCCACATTTACCTTCTCCCAGCACCAGCTGGATCTGATTATTTCTCAAACGGATAAACTGCAGCGCAAATTTGTACTGGATGGCAAGCATCGACCACTAAGTAAAGTCATTGGAGAATTTCCAGTGCTGATCTTCGCACCACATGCAGTCGACCTAGCGTTGGGTGAGCCACACACACGTCGTACAGATCTAGACGATTTCATGTCTCTAGCTGTTCCCGAATACCACAACCACCTTTATCGCTATCATCAGGTACTGAAAAACCGTAATGCTTTGCTCAAAAGTATTCGCGAAGGCCACAACCAGGCTGGAGAATTGGCATACTGGGACCAGGAGCTAGTTAGCCTGGCCAGCTACTTAGTAAATCAAAGACGAGAGCTTTTCCGAGAAATCGGCAGTTTTGTGAATGACGTTGCCAAGCAAATATACAGAGAGGATAAGGAGAATTTCACGATTGAGTATCAGCCAAACACCACCACCGATGTAGATAATTATGCTCAAGTTTTGGCAGATAAACTAGCTCAGAATTCTTACAAAGAAATTGCCTCCGGTAAAACTCTGTACGGGCCCCACAAAGATGATTACGTGTTGTATCTCGACGGTCAAAATCTGCGTTATCTGGGTTCACGCGGTCAACAGCGGTTAGCTGTGTTTATCTGGAAACTAGCTCAACACCGCTACCTGCTATCCTTGCGCCAGCAGAACGCACTGATGCTGATTGATGATTTAATGTCAGAATTAGATCAGCTGCATCGCGAAAACACAGCAGAGTTTCTGCTAGATAGTGACTTTCAATTCATTCTGACTGGAGCCGAAAAAAAAGACATCCCGGAGAGTCTTATTGCCAAAACTAAGAATATTGAGCTTTAGGATTGAGTTTTCTGAGGTTGAGCAGAGGCGTCTTCGCCTTCAAATAAGTGCAAGAATTCCGCGAGAGTCTTTACTTCCTTCATATCGGTGTAAATCTCCAACGCTTCATCTTTGCGTACTTGTGGTTTGCCAGCGAATTTATGAAATTCTGTAGCTGAGATATCGGAATTTAGAGTCTCTAATCTTTGAATCGCAATCCCGGAAGCTGCAGGATTTACCCGTAGTAAGTAGACCACGCCACAAAAACGACATCCGATCTGGAATAAGATTATGCCTTCCTGGTAGCCGATAACTTGGAAATCTTGTTCGTCATGATGATTACCGCAATTATCGCAGTACTTAGGGGACATAATCGGCAGCTGCTTTAGTTGTTGCAAGACGTGCTGTAGGTTTGGATTCATAGGGTGTATGCCTAGTATACCACTGCCCCTACATGTTAAACAATATATCCAAACCTATATTAGTCTGGTACAACTGGTTCCGGAGTTGGTAATGGTCCATTTACCTTTATTGTCAGCTCTTGCAACGGATGAAATTTTCGATGCGATGTTTCCGCAAACCGGTCAGATGCATGCACGTACCTGGTAGTAGTCTGTAGCGATTCGTGACCAAGAAGTTTCTGAATTGCCGCTGGACTGGCGCCGTCCTCAGCTAGATACGTAGCAAACCCATGACGTAAACTGTGAGCGCTCGTCGGCACAATGATGCCTAAACGGCGACGATAGTTAGCAATTTTGGATTGGATATAATTCTGCGATAACCGCACAATATAAGGGTTTTCCGTGGCGATTCGGGTACCGCGCCTTGGGATAAACATGGCAGGGTAGTCATCTTTACGCATCTGCAAATACTCTTCCATAAACTCAATCGCTCTCGGCGTCAGGTATACGAACCTCTGCTTCTTACCTTTACCAATTACATAGATGCGATCATCCGCAATTTTCCCATCCTTAAATTTCAGCTGCTCACGGTTCAGGTTTACAACTTCTGAAATACGCATTCCAGT
>CAYXSB010000115.1:0-2722 GCA_964466865.1 uncultured Candidatus Saccharibacteria bacterium | reverse complement strand
GCCAGCTATCAGCTGAACAAAAGGCATTACTGGATTATGAAGCTTGGTTCTTTGGACAAAGCAGTAATGGTGGTACCAATCACATCGACAAGGGACTCCTGTATTTCACTGGTAAGGGGCGTGATTTGTATCAAGGTCATGGGGTGGGGATGTCGCAGTTTGGAGCTTACGGCGCGGCAAAAGCCGGCTGGTCAGCCCAACAAATTCTCACTTTCTACTATACGGGCACACAGATTTCTACTCGTCCTGGAGCTACGGTCAATGTAGTGGGATATGGCAATATGAACATCAATACATATGCCGCTGGTCAGGGTGAAGTCCCGGCCAAAGCCTGCGGTAATTCCACACAAGTTGCGGCTAACCCCAGCAAGTACGTTCTAGATACCGGTAACTTCTGGTCCTGCTGGCCAGAAGCGGCAATCAAAGCTCAAGTAATTGCCTTCAGGACCTACGCGCTCAACGCCGGCGGCACAATCTGCACTGACGCTAGTTGTCAGGTCTACAACGGCAGTACAAACTCGCAATGGGCAGCAGATGAGACTCAGGATCAGGTGGTAACTTACGGCGGCAACGTAATCGAAGCTTTGTATTCTTCCGACAACAATAACGGTATCGGCGGTACGGCAAATAATGAGACTCGATTTAGCAATTTGGCTGGAGTAGGTACGCCGGTTCCATACCTGCGATCGGTCAACGATACTTCGTTCGCTACACCTTCGAGCTGGACTAACTGGAACTGGAGAACCAACGGCTATTCTATGGGCAGCATTACCCAGCTGGTGCAATTTGCGGCGCATGATGGCAACCTGGGTGGCGATGCCGAGAATTTCATGGCAGGCATACGCGACAGTATTGGTGGAGTAGCCAGCGTGAACTTTGTGCGTGATCCATCACAGCGGGTAGCAAAAGTTGTACTAACCGGAAATAACGGTGTGAGTGCCAACTTAGCAGGCTGGTTCTTCAAGACAATTTGGAACTCTTGGGTTGATCAAGTTTCCCCGACAGGGCAGAAAGATTTTATCTACAGTCAGACTTATTTCCTGGTCCCGTGCGCTGGCGACACCGGATGTTTCTAATCACATCTTGGGATTTCTAGTTTCCCTTGCTATCATTGTTTATGGCACCTAGCTTACCACCAAATCCGCAGTTTCCGCCGCGTCCGGTAGCTCCGCAACCGCAGTTTCAACAGCTGCCACCGCAAGCTTCTCCCGCTCAGATGGCGCAAGCCTTACGCGTGCAGCGCTTAAGCCAGATTCTGCCTCAGCATAGCGGTGGGATTAGCATGGAGCTCCGACCTTACAACGTACACTTCGCTACCCAGAACAAGGGCGAGAAGGTATTTATTCTCCTCAGACGACATTTCATTACCAACTTAGGTTGGATATTCAGTACTGGTGTATATGTGGCATTACCAATTCTGTTACATTTTGTCCTAAACTTTTTTGGACAGAGTATTACCGGGATCTTTGGATTGCGCCTAAGTTTGCTGCTCGCGGCTGTGTACTACGCGCTAGTGCTAACAAATGCATTGCGCAACTTTGTGGACTGGTATTTCAACATTTATATCGTCACAGATGAGAGAGTGATTAATTACTCATTCCAGCCGTTTGTGTCTCGGGATATTACTGAATTATCGTTGCAGGATATTGAGGATATTAAAGAAGCAGACGTAGGTATTCTTGAGGCATTCTTCAATTATGGAAATGTATCGGTGTACACCGCAGCAGACGAGAGCGTGATTACATTCCACTTTGTGCCCAGCCCACAGCTGGTGCGCGACAAGATTTCCGATTTATCTAAAATAGTTAAGAGCTTACGCAATGAACCTTAGAGATTTAATTACGCCGGAAGTAGCTCAAGTTATTAAAATTGTGGGGATGTTAGCGGCGTTGTTTTTATTGTTGGTAGGTCTGATTTTATTCCGGTTTACGATGTCGGCAGCTGACAGTATCTCCACAAACCACACCGGAATTGTAAGGTTTCTTGCCATCGTGCACATCCTAATATTAATAGGTATACTGATAGCGGTAATATTATTTTGAGTTAAATTCTCATGGCTAAGATTGATACAGATTTCAAGGTAGGCAAGCCTTCCGCTCGCAGTTGGTCCAGCGTTTTGGGTTATCGTCCCGAGACTGAAGCTTTGGTAAATACCTTTGGGGAAATGTTTGCGGTGATGTCTATTCGTAGTGAAACTGATTTTGATTTGGCCAATGTTGGCGGGTTGTTATTTGATGAATTACAGCAAAGTTATTATGGAGAATTTAAACATGCGGTAGAGCTTAATGATTTCGAAGAAGCACTGCGTAAAGTAAAAGCTCGCGTAGATGCCATTTTGGAACGAGAAGAGCAATTGTCTCAGACTGGTGTAGATCTAGAAATGGCAGTAGCCGTGGTCAAAGGCAACGCTTTGTATCTAGGAGTGGTGGGAGAATCCAAAGTTTATATTCGTCGTGGCGACAACTTTGCAGAAGTAGGATCCGCGTTGATTGATAGCGAAATGATGGGCTTCATGCGCACCGGCAGCATGTATTTGACTGAAGGAGACTCGGTGATGTTGATCACTAGCGAGTTGGCAGCGAGTGTGACTAGCAGTAAATACAAAGATATCATGGATAATTTCAAGCTCAGCGATGTACCCGTAATTCACGGTGCAGCTTTGCTAGTAGGATACGATCGCCCAGAACCTGTACCAGCAACTGAGCATTCTGTTCTTCCAGAT
>CAYXSB010000114.1:0-2727 GCA_964466865.1 uncultured Candidatus Saccharibacteria bacterium | reverse complement strand
ACCGTTGATCGGTAAAGTTTCCGCAGTAGTTAGCGTGGCTTCGACATCCACATTGGGAGTGCCAAACTTAGCGGTGGGGAATTTTGATTCGATGAAAACTACAATTGCCATTGGTGACCAATGTCCAGCATTGGCGCCGATAGCACCTAGCTTCTGTACTGGTGGTACTATAACTGACGGAGGCAAGGATACTAACGGTTGTAATCTGCCGCCAAAGTGCACGTTGCCCACTACTGGCTCTACGCATACAACTTCCACATGTCAGGCAGTACAAAATCCTACATGCGGTGCTAACCAAACCTTGATTGCTGGCGCAATGGTGAGCGGTTGTCCGACTACTGGTAAGTGCGTCACTTCTCAATGTCCATCTTTGTCTGCACCAGCTGCAGGCTTTTGTGCCAACGGCACTATCGTTCCTGGAGGCAAGGATGCCAATGGCTGCAGTCTGCCACCAACGTGTCAGACAACTACTAGCGACGGTAGCGTCGGCACTGTCTGTACTGATGATACTAAGTTGTGTCCTGATGGCTCATATGTTTCTAGAGATACGACCAATAGCTGTCAATTCAAAGCCTGTCCGGCTGTGGCCAAATCTTCAGACTGTACGCCGCTGCCCACTTGTTACTACGCCACTGATGCTAGCCAATGTACCGTGAATCTGACAGTCGGTATCAACTGGTGCCAGCCTGTAACTCAAACTACGGCTGTGTCGTGTAAAGCTGATTACGATCATTCGGGTACGGTTGATGCCAAGGACTTAGGCGTATTTGCCTTAAACTACAAGAAGCAGGGAATCAACTGCAGTCTAGATATAGTCGATAGCGGCCAGTCATGCTACCTGGATATTTCCGACCTGCAAGCCTTATCCAAAGTTTATAACCAAAAAGATGCATGCAAAACTAACTAGAAAATTTCTCACAGCTGCGATCGCGATTGCCTCCTTGCTGGCGTTGCCGATAACGACAGTGGCGGCGCAAGAAACTCTGATTCCCGGCGTTACTTTTGATCCAGCTGTACTTACGGCCAAGCCAAACGATCAGCTGGTAGTTGATGTCTTGGCCAATCACGCCACTTCCGGAAACGTGGTGCACTTGGAATTAACTGCCGATGGCAATGCTCAATTTTCAATAATAAATGAAGCGAATGGATTCTTGGCTGTAGATAAACAAATTACCGCGACTAGCATCAAAGTGGATTTAGCAAAAACAGACGGGAATTTCACAGAAGGTGAAGTTGTCGCCCAGCTTGTGTTCAATGTCACTTCTGAAGGCACTGCTGTGGTGAGCGTAGGCAGTGGCACCATGTTCGGCGACCAGAGCGCCAGCCAATCTTCATTAGAAGTGACCGTAAGTGGGGGCGCTGCCACTGTAGACACTCCTGCAACTCCAGCAGCTACCAGCACATCTTCGACTAACGACATTATCATAATGGTGGGTATAGCTGTGGGAGCTGCAATATTACTGCTGTTGCTGGTATTATGGATTAAGATGATACGAAAATCGTCGGCTAAAGGCCCGACTTGGGTGTAACCTGGGCAAAGCCGTAGGCCTTTACCTAGCAGACAAGTTCTTAATTACTGGTATAATAACCCCGACTAATTATTCAATGCGAATATGCAAAAAGAAGAAGTTGTAGTCTACACTCCTAATTATCGTCAAAAAATTGGTTTCTTTGAAACTTGGGTGATCATGATACGCAATATCATTAATTCCCGAGAACTCATTGGCCAGCTATTTCGGCGTGACTTTTTCATGCAGTACAAGAAGTCCTTTTTCGGACTAGCTTGGGTATTCATCGGTCCGTTCATCGGCATCATTTCCTGGATATTCTTAAACCGCGCCGGGATATTAAATCCTGGAGATTTAAAAGTGCCGTTTACGGTGTACCTGCTTTTGGGCACTTCGATTTGGGGACTGTTTATGGGATTCTATGGCTCTGGAGCTGGGACATTAAGTGCAGGTAACGGGTTTATAATGCAGGTAAAGTACCCTCATGAAGCCTTGCTGATAAAGCAGACGGCGCAGACAATTGCTAACTTCCTGATCACTTTTTTCCTTAACGTCGTCGTGTTGCTTCTATTTGGAATTGTACCTAGTCCGTGGATCTTGCTATTTCCCATTATCACACTGCCATTATTCTTTCTGGGGGCAGGTCTGGGGCTGATCGTCAGCGTGATTTCCGTAGTATTCACCGACCTAGGGACAATTGTGGGATTGCTATTGGGATTGATTATGTACATTACACCGGTAATTTACGATATCAGCACGTTAAATAACGAAGTGTTGAGAACCATTGTTGGTCTTAATCCGCTGACTTATCTCATTGGAGGTGTTAGGGATTTAATTCTATATGGACACATGGATAACCCGGACAGATTTCTTATCGCATCAGTAATATCATTTGTATTTTTCATGTTCTCTTGGCGCTTATTCTTCGTTTCTGAAGAAAAGGTAGTTGAGAAAATGTTCTAACCATGGAGAAGGACGTCGTCATAAAAGTCGAAGGACTATATAAAAAATTCACTCGTAGCTTAAAACGGAGTCTATTCTACGGCTCTATTGATGTGGCGAGAAGCATGTTGGGACTTTCTTATGACACAAGTACTTTACGCAAAGGCGAATTCTGGTCTTTACAGGATATTAACTTTGAATTGAAGCGTGGTGAGACTTTTGGACTAGTGGGGGCCAATGGCTCAGGTAAATCCACTTTGCTGCGCATGATTAACGG
>CAYXSB010000113.1:0-2743 GCA_964466865.1 uncultured Candidatus Saccharibacteria bacterium | reverse complement strand
TCATCGTCTTCATCGTCATCATCACCTTTCTTTTTCTTAGACTTAGCTTTTGCAGCTGTGGCAGTTTCTTCGACACCGAGCACAGGGTCGATTTCTACATCGTCCACAATCTCGTCATCGGTCATCATATCGTCATCGTTCATTTTCGGCACCTCCTTTCTTTGAGTATTGGTAATTAAATAAGCAGGCTACACAACGCTCTAAACACAGAATACCCGCCTACGATTAAATTCTCAAGTCAAAACCTAGCCTGGCTTGCTCCGTCAACAATATCGCTTGCAGATTAATTAATTCCTAAACTTCGGATTGTGTGAGGCAAGTATTAGAACTAAACTATGTAAATAAATTAGAGCTTTCCACTATGTCTACTCGTACTAAACTCAGTCGGTTCCGAATTTTGCTTTTAATCGCAGTGGTGGTGATCGTCGCCTTGGTGTTGTTCATCTTGGCCAATCGCAACCGTCAAGCTGCAATTCCTGCTGAATCTATCGAAACAATTCAGACAAGAAACGTTGAACAAATCGTATCGGTAGACGGAAATGTCGTCGGCAATGACGAACGTGATATGTTCGCGACAGCTCAATCCCAAATCACAGAACTCGATGTAACCGTCGGCCAGCATGCCAGCAATGGTGCCCTGCTGGGGAAATATCAAGTGCAAACTGGCAATGTGACTAAGACCTTTAACCTAAATGCTCCAATCGACGGAGTGATAACTGCTGTGAACTATCATGTAAATGACACAGTTAGTCCTACCATCGCCGTATTCCATATGGTCGACACCAGTAGCTTTAAAGTCGCGATGCAAGTAAATGAAAATGATGTGTCCGGACTCGCTACTGACCAATCAGCACAGATCACAATTCCGGCTGTATCTTTGGATACGAAATATTCTGGCAAAGTTAGCTTTATCGCACCTGGCGCAACCAGCACCACCGGCACAATCACTTATCTAGTCGACGTTACTCCAGATAGTCTGCCTGTCACCGTAAAACCTGGTATGTCAGCATCTGTGGATATCACCACCGCGAGTGTGGATGGCGTACTAGCAATCCCCGAAAGCTTCTTGATCGAGCAAAACAACAAAGATTATGTGAAGCTGATTACTTGGGATGACGAAGCGCATACCACGTATACACTGACGCAGACAGAGATCACTATTGGCCTCAAGACCGATCAATATGTAGAAGTAAAATCAGGACTTAACGCCGGCGATCAAATACTCGAGCCTTCATTCACCGTCCAACGCAAATCTATATTCGGGCTGTAATTCATCATGCGCAGAAAAGCCACTGATACTCAAAATCAAGCGCCAGAGACAGCCTTATTGGTGTTGGAGAATATCCATAAGATCTACAACCAAGGCAAGGAAAACGCTTTTGTGGCATTGAAGGGCATCGATCTGAGAATCAACAAAGGAGAATTTGTGGCCATCATGGGGCCATCTGGTTCCGGCAAAAGTACACTTATGAATATTCTGGGTGCTCTAGATACACCTACTTCTGGAACTTATGAAATTAAAGGCGAGAATATCAGTCAATATCAAGAAGACGAGCTCGCAGAATTTCGCAATCGTGACGTAGGCTTTGTGTTTCAGCAATTCAACCTACTGCCTCGCACCAACGTGCGTGACAACGTATTGCTGCCAACTCTGTACGGTGTAATTCCCGAGAAAGAAGAAAAGTTGCGCTCCGTGTTGGACAAAGTGGGACTCTTAGACAGAGCGCACAGTCAGCAAAATCAGCTTTCGGGCGGTCAGATCCAACGTGTCGCCATCGCCAGAGCTTTGATTATGTCGCCATCAATCATCATGGCCGACGAACCTACTGGAAACTTGGACACCACAACCTCGCATGAAATTATGGAAATCTTTAAACAGTTGAACGAAGAAGGTAATACTATCATTGTGGTCACGCATGAACATGACATCGCCGCATACGCACACAGAGTGATTTCTTTGAAAGATGGCTTAATTATCACTGATAAAAAACAGAAATGAAGTTACGCACCGTCATCGAAATCTCCGCCAAAGCTATCAGCACCAACAAGGTGCGTGCGGTGTTGACTACTTTAGGAATTGTCATCGGTATTGCCGCCGTCATCGCGCTGCTATCTTTGGGCCAAGGCGCTCAAAGCTCGATCCTGAATCAAGTCCAAGGCCTAGGATCAAATACCATTACGATTTTGCCAGGCTCCATCAACTTCTCTGGGTTCGGCGGTGGCGCAGCTCAGTCATCTCTGCGCACTATCGTGTCCAGCAAAATTGACCATCGCATACTGCCGTTACTGGAGAATCAAGTCGCATTTAAAGAAATCATCGCCCTAACGCCAGAAATCAGCAACACCTACAATGTCAGCTTTCAAAGCGTCACCATCGGTACCACTATCTTAGGCATCAACTCCTCTTACTTCGATATCATGGCGTTTACGCCAGCCACAGGCCGATTGCTGAACACTGACGATGTAGACAAGCAGCGGAGAGTCGCAGTGTTGGGCTCAACATCAGCTACCAAGATTTTCGGCGAAAGCGATCCTTTGAATCAAACCATCAAGATTAACGGTTCAAATTACAAAGTCATCGGGGTCGCTGCTACCAAAGGTAATAATACAGACAGCGATGTGTTCATCCCGGTAACTACAGATTCGAACGAATTGTCCGGTCAGAAAGATTTCTCTCAAGTCCTGGTACAAGTCGTGGACGATACCTTGGTCAATGAAACTAAGGTAAAAATTGATAATAAAC
>CAYXSB010000112.1:0-2754 GCA_964466865.1 uncultured Candidatus Saccharibacteria bacterium | reverse complement strand
GCGTGTCCATCACGAAGTTAATCAAGGCAAACTGCAAGCGAGCGGCATCCCCTTTGAGATAATAGAACCGGGAACCGCTGACTTCTGTGGCAGAATCAATATCGATGATGTTCAAGTATTCACCAAGCTCGACATGATCCTTAGGCTGGAAATTAAATCTGGTAGGTTCGCCCCAAGTGCGAATAGTTACGTTCTGACTGTCGTCTTCACCTACTGGCATGCGTGGATCTGTGACGTTAGGAACTTGCAGCATTAATTTAGAATATTCCTCGTCAGTAGTTTTCAGCATTTCTTCCTTGCCCTGCAAGGTCGCTTTTAACCCTGTAGCCTGGTCGATTAAAGGTTGTTTATCTGCGGAAGCTTTAATCTGGTCCGTCAGTTGATTTTGCTCAGCGCGCAAACCGTCGACTTCCTGAATTAAAGTTCGACGAGTCTCAAACACCTCTAACAGACGGTCAATATCTACCTTTGGTTGCACTTTCTTGTTGGCAACTGCAGCTTTCACACGTTCTACATTTTCTCTGATAAATTTGATGTCTAGCATAGTAATTACATAATAGATCTAAAAAAGTCCCAATGTCATCCTCCCACGCGGAGAAAAACATCAGGACTCTAGGGGTAGAGTGGTGCCACCTTTCTTATAAATTCCCAAATCACAAACATGACAAATCACAAAATGCGGAATTTATCTCTTTTTAAGTAGTCTATTCGATTGTGCTAACGAGACTCTGTTTTAAACCCGGGTTTGAGTTCAGAGTAGCCCTCACTTTAATTTAGGCTAACACTTCTGTTTGGCTCTTTCATCATGGTTCGCGTACACTGGGACTTATTGGTGAGCCAAATTTCTGTCTCCAGAAGTACTCAAATAATAACAGGGGGTAGGGATATGGTCAACGTAAGTATGAAGAGAGTTTGGTATGGGCAAACTGGAAAACTCTACTCACAAAAGCGATTCCGGCTCTCTGAATTAGACGATTATATATCGCGGGATATCTTAAGCGCTTTGTAGCTCAGCGATTTTGGCCAGCACTTCTTCAGCATGTCCAAGTGGTCTTACTTTTTTCCAGATGAATGCGATATTGCCGTCAGGGCCGATCAAATAGGTCATTCTTTTTACACCAATTGATTTGTGGCCATAGAAACTTTTCTCACCGTACGCTTCGTAAGCATTAGAAATCGCATGATCGGTGTCTACAAGCAGTGGGAATTGTAGGTTGTGATGCGTGGCAAAATGCTGATGTGATTCTGCAGTATCTTCGCTTACGCCCAAGACGACGGCATGGTGGGCGGGAAATAGACTGTATTGATCACGGAAGCTACAAGCTTCAATGGTGCAGCCGGGAGTTTCGTCTCCTGGGTAAAAGAAGATCACTACAAAACTATTTCGGAACTCAGCTAGAGAGTATGGTTTGCCTTCGGCATCGACGGTATTGAATTCTGGGGCGGGAACACCAATTTCTAGGGACATATGCGTAGTCTAATATATTAATCGATATATAACGTTTACAGAGTAGTTATAGGATATTACTATCATATAGTATCTCAAGCTGCATTGAAAGAGGACATTGAAAAATGAACGAGAAAGCCCCATATTCGCCGTTGATGGATTTCGCTGAAGCCCTGCCGATGTTAGGGCTATTCTCGATTGCTGTGTGCGTAGCAAACTATGTGGCAAACGACATGAAGGTTCCCGTCCATTTTTGGCTTTATGCTGACTGTGGACTATTCTTTTATATCGTTAACCGACTTAACAGTAAGTTAGGCGGGTGGTGCGTTACGCTATTGTCGCTTGGCATCATCGCCGCGGTTTTCAACCGCGACTTTGACGGAGTCCTAATGTGGACTGCGTTCACATGTTGGGCAGCGACGGCCTGGACCGTAATATATCTTTATCCTCCTTCGCACAAACCAAAGCGAGTGGAGCTGGATACGGTCGTTCGCAAGTGGCAATACACGGCATTTGGTGCAACTATGCCAGAGTTGACCAAACTCACAATCGGGTAGAGCGTGCTCCCCGACCCATCTAGGGCGTTCCAATTGGAACGCCCTAAATTTTTGCCTTTCCTGCTACAATCCAGTTATCGATGAGAGGAGGTTGGAATGGATGAGTATTTGTGGAACCAGGCGAAGCAAGTGACAGCCATGCTGATAACCTTTACCATTGTCACCGCTGCAGTTGGATTCGAGGCTGCCAGACAGCTCGGCCCAGTAGTATGGGTGCTGATGGTAGTTGGAGTAATCGCAGGTGCGGGACTGACAGCGAGCAATCGCTTGGGGTATGTAGGACTGGCAATGGTCACATTTGTCATAGTCGTATTCTTCACACAGATGCAAGGCAATGTCGCGTTAGCTACCGGCTATTCAGCTTATTGCTTGGCAACGTATTGTGGGGCAGCTTTCGTGATTGCAGCCGATACGCGAATGTATGTGTGAATGCCTCTCTCAAACGCCATCAAGTAAATCTTGGTGGCCGTTTTATTTTGAAGTTATCTTTCCATCCAGCAATTGCCATTCTTCTCCAGAATGATCAACCGGATATTCAGTACCATTGATAGTCAATTTAATGTTGTAAGGAGCATCGGACTCAATTTCCAACTTCGTAGTCGCATCCAGCGAAATTACATCACCTGGGAAAGCCGTGTCATTAAACTTAATTATTCCGTCTGTGCGCGCCAATAGCGGCGTGGCGTCAGTTTTGATTTCAATCAAAATCGACATCTTCGTGCTAGTAGCAATGCCGGTACTGCCTTTCTT
>CAYXSB010000111.1:0-2756 GCA_964466865.1 uncultured Candidatus Saccharibacteria bacterium | reverse complement strand
CAGCAGCTTCCTTGGCGCGACGTTTGCTTTCTGCCAGCACGTAGACGCCGGCAATTATGAACCCAAGTCCTGCCAGTCGCATAACGAACGGCAGTGGTTCCAGCGGGAAGTTGCCTAGCTTATTCCCAGGAATCAACAACGTTACCAGCCATGTGACAACCACTGTGACTATTGCACCCAGGTTCATGACCACGTTGGTCTCACTTGCAGTCAGCACAAGCCGGGCTTTGTTTGACCAGCCGTCACCAACAAATACCACAATCATCACCACAGTGATTACAATCACTGCCCAGAGCAAGTTACGGCTGATGATGATGAGATACAGTTGAAACTGACCTTGGACAGCCACAGCAGTCAGCGCCAGGCACAGACCGACAACAAACAGCCATACAAACCGCCAGTAATTGAACATCAGCGTGATGTTCTTCTCAACGGCTACGCCCCGTTGCTTGTAATGCTCGCCACCTGCGAAAGAAATGTTCCGCAGGAAGAACGACAGCAGTAGAGCACCGAGGGAGAAGTTTGCCATCTGTGCGCCTGTAGAGAAAGCGGCACCAAGACACACCAAGAGGCCAGGCAACAGGATCACCTGTACCGAGCTTTCACCCTTGATGATATCGTGGAGTGTGATGTAGACCAGACCAGCTGCTTCCAGAGCATACACTAAGGCTGGATCGTATGTTTGCAACGCCAGCAAGTGTGCAGCCGTGGTAAAAGCTCCAAAGATTCCACTATAGAAAGCAAAGCGTTGAAGCCGCCAGCTCCCGACAGTGAATTTCCCGTAGTCCGGGTCAATGAAGCGCGCGAACCTCGGAACACCAACTAGAATCAGTGTCATCACGACCACGCCAATAAACCCGCCCAATGACAGGTAGGCGCTTGCGGCGGTGATGAGAGATGCAGTGGTGTCTTTGGTTGTGAGAATGTTCTGACTGACATAACTGTCACCCAGACCATATGCTGCGGTAGCAATGCCTCCTAGAATTGCCAGGAACCAAGCACTGCCCAATGAGGGTTTGTTTTGACTCGACATTCCATTTCCTCCATGAGGTTTGTTTCGGATCGGATTGCACTTTGCAAACCAATTTTCAGTTCTCAAAGTGCGCAGCCAGTTTGCCTGAGCTGCAGCATGTTTATGCTTGGGCGATTATCGCAAATAATATAGAACTAATCAATATCAATTAGTCTCATTTTACTTGACAGGAAGGGTATGTGTGCTTTAGAATCAACCACATTTGAAACGCAGGTGTAGGCTAATGGTAAACCCGCGGACTCCAAACCCGCTCTTCCGGGTTCGAGTCCCGGCACCTGTACAATTTCAATGAGCTCCCGTTGAGTCTAACTCCGGGAGCAACTCAAAAACCCACCTCACGGTGGGTTTTTCTCTGTCTAGCTGAGAGTTTACATCGACTCCCAAGGAGTCATCAATTGAAAGTAATTGCCTTCCGGATCTGCGAGCGTAGCAATTGTTGCCACCATATCGCCTTCACCCATCTTGTAAGGTGCCTTGATTACTTTGATCCCTGGGATGTCTTTGATTCTGTCAAAGTCACCTTGAACATCCTTGGAGTCTAAGTTAAACATAATTCTGGCCGGCTCTTATGATTCTCCATGAATCTCAGAATGAGCTCCAACTGTAAAGAACGCGCCGCCCGTATTCCAACCGGAATAGCCACCATCCTTCATATCCGCGGCCTGGCCAAACAACTGCGTGTAAAATTCTGACATCACCTCTACATTCTCGCAGCCGATCATTACTGAAGATAGTTTTAACATAGTGTTGAATTAATAGAGTTTATTATACCAGAATCAAGTTAAAGCTTAGTTAAGTCCAGTTCCTCATCAATCCGAATTTGCCATACAAACTCAGGTAAATGGCTGACCAGAATCAAAGCTCCCGTGTATTCATTTAAAGCCTGTGCAATTATCGGGATGTGTCGGAAGTTAATATGGTTGGTAGGTTCGTCCATGATTAATAGTCCCGGCTCTTGCAATACGAATCTGGCATAACACAACAAGCCCTTTTGACCTTCTGACAACGATCCAACTTTATTATTCATCACTTCTCCCGGTAATAGAAATTTGCCAGAAGTCGCGTACAATACTTGATTAGCTTTGTCCGGAGCTACCGAACGCAAAGATTCTAGAGCTGTTTGCTCAAAGTCTAATTCTGAGAAATCCTGGCTGTAATAACCAACCTTTACACCTTCACCAATCGTGCAGCCTTCACCAGCTAGCAACGACGTGAGTAAAGTGCTTTTACCGATACCATTTGGCCCAGAAATTAATAACCGGCGGTTGCGACGCAGCTCAAAGTTCACAGGCTTGCTGACAATCTTGCCGTCATGCAAAAAGCTGACGCTGTTAATGCTGATCAAAGGCTTAGGATAATTCTGAGCGGGAATGGTAAACTCCGGGAGAGTCTTATCTTCGCGACGCACATCTACCATTTTCTCTTTGTCTTCATCGATATCTTCACGCACTTTATTGGCCAACCGACGCATAGCTACACTTTTACCACCTAAGCGGTTTACTTTCTCAAACCGATCTTTGATGCTTTTCTCCAAGCGGGCATTCAATAATCGCTGACGCTCGATGTGTGCTTCGATCTGAGCCATAGCTTCGTAATAGTTGCCGACGAATTGCTCCACTTTGTGGGTATGCACATCTAAGTTGAGAATTCCGTCAGTAAAAGCATTGAGGAAGTTTGCATCGTGAGAAATCACGACTGCAGTCTTTTTGTAATCAAACAAAAA
>CAYXSB010000110.1:0-2766 GCA_964466865.1 uncultured Candidatus Saccharibacteria bacterium | reverse complement strand
TTTCTATTGATCTACGCTCTGGACATCATGAGCTGGCCGTTTATCATTACCAACACGATTTGGGGATTGTTTTCGTTAATGGGAGTGGTGCAATATCTTTCAAGCCAGGGGAAGTCCAAGCGTAAGCGCCGACGTTAATTTTTAGCTAATCTTGCCTGGCATAGAAGGCAAACTTCTGGCAGCGTTTGCCATTCCACGTAGCTGGCCACGAGCCTGTCCTCGCCGCAAAATCTCATCTCTCGCGGCAGCGATAATTCTCATCTGATCCTCCAACTTAGTTACATGGTTTTGCGCCAGATACCGATTCAGTGCGTCAGGATCAAGGCTGCCAGTACGGGTAATTACATCTGCGAGGTTGTGAATCAGTTCGCCTTCCTCGATACTAGGAGCTTGTGCGCGAGGCACAAATTCAGCTCGAGGCAATTCAGCTTTAACTACAGTCTTCTTGGCAAAATCTATCAAGCTGGCCATACGCTTACGTGCCGCATCTTGACTGTCACCTTCTTTATGTTTGGCCGCATCAATAAATCTTACCAACGATTGCAATTGACTCGATGGACTGGGGTCAGATTCCAAGTACTCCAGCAAGGCCTTTCTGTCTGCCGTTGTTTGCTGCTCATTTAGGCCTAGCAATCGAATGATCTCTTTTACTGCCATCTGCAGCACCAAATCACGAATATACTTTCCTTGAGGTGTCACCGGGCTTTCGTGCGGAATATCTTCTAAGTTCTCGGGAAGCTCTATGTGTGGCTTGATGAACGCCCGCACTTTTTCCATTTGCGGATACACATATGCTTCATACAAGAATTCCTCTACCTCCAACAAAGTGTCTTTCTGCCCTGGGATATGCATGATGCTACCAAACGCAAACCGGCAATATTTCTCCAGGGTATCCCAGTCTTTGATATTTTCTTCGAGGAATTGGTCATCATTCTGTTCCTCAGTAGGTAACTGAGGCTGATGCAGCGCGTCGAGCGAGAAGTGTGTGGCCATATTTATGCAAAAAGCGGCATTTTTTACGACGCCGCTTTATTTAGTTGCAGTTAAATAGTTACAAGTGCAGTATTAATGTATATCTTTCCGCAAGAGATTGCAACTACTCTGATATAATTCTAGCGATGACAGATCCACAAATTCTCCAACAACAGGGACTCACCTCAGAAACCGTAAAAGCAATTTCTGCGATCAAAAATGAGCCAGAATGGATGACAGATATACGTTTAAAGGCACTTCAGCACTTTGAAGAGCGAACGTTACCTGAATGGGGAGCAGATCTAAAAACCTTAAACTTCAATGACATCCTGTATTTCAAGCGTGCTACTGATTCTAAATCGGGAGATTGGAACGACGTGCCAGCGGAAATTAAGAGTACGTTTGATCGACTAGGAATTCCGGAGGCGGAAAAAAAGTTTCTCGCAGGAGTTGCCACCCAGTATGAATCCGAAGTTGTGTACGAGAAACTCAAGCAAGAATGGAATGATTTGGGCGTGGTGTTCTTAGATACCGATTCAGGCTTGAAGCAATACCCAGAATTATTTCAGAAATATTTTGGCAAAATTATTCCTTACACAGATAACAAATTCGCAGCGCTGAACACGGCAGCTTGGAGTGGTGGTAGCTTTATCTACGTGCCCAAAGGCGTGAAGGTGAAAGTGCCGTTGCAAGCGTACTTCTTCATTCAATCCCGCAACATGGGCCAGTTCGAGCGCACGCTAATCATTGCCGATGAAGGTAGTGAAGTCCAGTACGTGGAAGGTTGCACCGCGCCCACCTACTCTACCGACTCCTTGCATTCTGCCGTTGTAGAATTGGTGGCGCTTAAAGGCGCGCGCATTCGCTATACCACCATTCAGAATTGGTCGAGTAATGTATACAACTTAGTCACGAAACGGGCTTTAGCCGATGACGACGCAGTGGTGGAATGGATCGACTGCAATCTTGGTTCCAAAGTGACGATGAAATATCCTAGTGTAATTCTCCGGGGAAATAGATCGCATGGAGAAGTACTGTCCATTGCGGTTGCCGACAAAGGCCAACATCAAGATACCGGCGCCAAAATGATTCACTTGGGCAGAGATACTTCCAGCTTAATTACCAGCAAATCCATCTGCAAAAACGGTGGCCGTACCAGCTACCGTGGACAAGTGAAGATCCACAAAGGCGCAATCAATGCAAAATCAAAAGTGATTTGCGATGCTTTAATCCTGGATCGTGATTCCCAAACTGACACTTATCCGTACAATGAAATTAACGAGAAACAATCTCGCTTGGAGCATGAAGCTACGGTCAGCCGGGTGGGTGAAGATCAATTACACTACTTAAAATCTCGCGGTCTGTCTGAAGCTGAAGCTTCGGCTTTAATTGTGTCAGGATTTATCGAGCCTATCATCAAAGAGCTGCCCATGGAGTACGCGTTGGAAATGAATGAGTTGATTCGGATGAGTATGGAAGGATCTGTGGGCTAGCTACTTGCTTAATTCTAAGTATCCATCCAAATCGTGCACAGCAAAGCCTGCTAAGCTGACATTCTTTTGAAAAGATAGGGCGACTTGCGCAATTGCTTGCTTGAGAACTTGATCATTAGTCCCATGGAAAGTAATCTTGGCTGGATCAGTTGCAGTTACTTCCTGTCCAATTACGACGTGCACCCGATGCAAAGGATTATCAGCATAATCAATGGTATTTTTGCTGATAGCAATCGTGCCATCAGTACCGTACGCGTAATTGCGATAAGCCAACAGCGCTATGTAAGTATTGGGTTGTTTG
>CAYXSB010000109.1:0-2814 GCA_964466865.1 uncultured Candidatus Saccharibacteria bacterium | reverse complement strand
CAGAAATAGAACACGTCAGATGCGGGGACGACGACTTTGCTCCTAGGTCGCCATGGCGCGGTATCGTGATTCTCTTCCTGCAATATGCACGCGATGCTGACTTCCAGTTCCCGTGCAGAGGCGTTCAAGACGCGCCCTGATGCAATCTGGTTTCCGTTGGTCACCAATGTCAGGTAACCAACTTGGACATACGGAAACATCGTGCCAGCAGGAATCCGGTTAGCGAGTAAGTCGTTGACTAACATTTTGCATACTCCTCAACTCAATGATCTTGGATGGCGGATTATATCATGAGAATATCTTCTAACCGGCAAAGAGCCTACCGTGCGGTAGGCTCTGATGTCAGACTACGAATTTGATTACAGGTTGGGCCATATGGCTCCCGCAGCTCTGGCTGCCAGTCGAGCGCTTTCCAGGCTCTCGTTATTGAAATATCGAGCCACATAAAACGCAATCGTGGGAGCGTCGTGGGCAAGGTGGGTATTTACCAGCTCGTGGGAATTCCATAGTGAGTTGGCCCTCCATTCTGCCTGTTCCACTGTACCCAGGAAATACACGTTTTCGGCGGTAGCTGTTACCAGCATTCCCGGATCCCATTGCGCTCCTAAGGCACGATCTTCGACATCTAAAATTGTGATGATAATCGCCAATAGTGATGTCTCGCGAACTGCTGCGACACGCGCCAAGGCCCACAGATTTCCGTCGGTGATGAGGGTTAAATAGCCCTCATGAATCATGTTGAGTTGCTTTGCGGCCGAGACCTTGTCTTCTAGCATTCTGCCTCCTCAAAGTCGTTAGTGACGAAGGGATATTAGCAGATTAGATCGAATTTAGCCTAGTTCCTTTGTGTACGAACGCAGAACGTCCTCCAATTTTGAGAACTGTGATGTCAGGGTCATCCTTCTTGCCGTAGACTTTGAGTTTGCGATAGAAGTTTCCTTTCTTGCCGTCTGGGTCTTGGTACAGGTTATCGATCAGCGTCGTACCTTTCATTTCTAAGGACATTTTCAGAATGCGTCTGGCTTCGCGGAGAATCTCATGACACTGTTGCCCAGAAATAGTATTTGCCGGTTGCAACGGATGAATACTGCAGGCATGTAGAGTTTCATTTACATAAATATTTCCCAGCCCGGCGACTACAGTTTGATCTAGCAATGCTGAGTAAATAGGTTTGTGAAGTTTTTGTAGCCGCTGAAATAAATACGCCGGCGTGCATTTGTGGTCGAGGACGTCAGGTCCAAGTTGCGCCATGCCGGCATGACTGTGAAAACTATCTACGAGATGAAATGTGCCGAAGCGCCGTTGGTCGACGTAGTTTACGACTTTGCCATTATCCAAATGAAACTGAATGCGATTGTGAGGGCCTTCGAGAACTTCGGTATCCACCTTATACCGTCCAGACATGCGCAAATGCCCGACAACTTTGGTGTCGTCAAATTCAAACATCATCCATTTGCCGTAGCGACTCAAGGCAGTCAGTGGTTTACCTTCAATTCGTTTCTGCATTTCAGCGAGTGGAGCGTTGAAAGCAGTTTCGCCTTTGTTGGTCACAGAGACACGTTTGACGACGTGTCCTAGCATGTAATCGCGTAAGTATTTGACTGTGGTTTCGACTTCAGGAAGTTCCGGCATGAGGAATTGTAGCAGACATGAAAAGCCGCCTTTGTAGACGGCTTGGTGCGCAGCTTATTTGCTGCTGTTGGCTTTTTCCGCACGGCGATTAACGTACAACCACCAGAAGCTGAATGCGACCACGATTATGGCGCATCCGATCCCGATAATCCGCAGATTAGGCTCGGCAGAGAATGCCAGAATCAATGATCCTGGCAGGCCGAAGGCATTGAGGATGACCAGGTGGATGAACTCTACTGGCTGCGATGCACTAGCCGGTGTCTTTGGCTGGCTATCCATGTGGATTCGCTCCTTATTAGTTGGTCCAGTAGTGAATTATATCACGGCTAATGCTGGTAGCCTTCCTTGCTGATTACATCCTTGCCGACGTACTTCACCAGTACATCCGGGATTTTCACGGAACCGTCGGCTTGCTGAAAATTCTCCAGGATTGCGATCAGAATTCTGCCGATAGCAAAAGCGGTAGCGTCATTCATGTGTACGAATTGCTTTTCGCCCTTATCGTCGACGTATTTAATATTCAAACGGCGGGCCTGAAAGTCGGTCATGTAATCTGACGTGTGAGTTTCCCGATATTTTTCTTGGGTGGGAATCCAGCACTCAATGTCATATTGATTGTAGTCCGGCTTGCCGGTATCACCGGTGCAGATCTGGACTACTTGATAAGGAACGCCAAGCTGTTGCACCAAGTATTCTTGAATGGCCAAAATGAAATCTTGCTCAGCAGCGCCGGTTTCGGCAGTTGTATACGTCTCCATCTCCAACTTATCAAATTGATGAACGCGCAGAATTCCCTTGGTATCTTTACCATATGAGCCTGCCTCACGGCGGAACGCAGTAGAGTAACCGATGTAGCGGATAGGTAGTTCTTCCAACTTGAATGTTTGGTCCATGTGCATTGGTCCTAGCGTGTGCTCGGCACTGCCAACTAGAATCAACTCATCGCGTTTCATTTCATATCTGTCTTCGATAGGGTCCAAACGATCCATGCGCTGCATCACTTCCGGCTTCATCATTACTGGAGGAATCACAGGCGTGAATACCTTATTGGAAACATTGCCTGCCTTGCTGGCGATATCGCCAAGCAGAGTAGTGTTATTCAGCGTGTCCATCCCGAAGTTAATGAATGCAAACTGCAAGCGAGCGGCATCCCCTTTGAGATAATAGAACCGGGAACCGCTG
>CAYXSB010000108.1:0-2817 GCA_964466865.1 uncultured Candidatus Saccharibacteria bacterium | reverse complement strand
TATCGTCTGCATCACGGGTTTGTGGCTGAAGTGGAGAATGACGGACGGATCACCGCATAGAAAGCAGAGTGCTCTTACCAATAGGTAGGAGCCTTTTTGACAATTCTTTTGTATTAGTGTATTATTACGCTATGACAGGAACTTGGAGAAATAACAAAACAGAAAGTTTGTTTGAGGCAGTTTTGAAACTAAAAACTACAGATGAAGTGGCTGCTTTTTGCCGCGACTTGATGACTGAACCTGAAATTGCCGAATTCGCTTCTCGCTGGCAAGTGGCCCAGCAATTGAACGAAGGCGTTTCTCAGCGCCAGATCTCCGCGAACACCGGAGTTAGCATTGCCACTGTGACACGAGTTAACCAGTGGCTTCTGCGCGGTATGGGCGGCTACAAATTAGTATTAAATCGTATTTCCCATCAGCATTCACATTCGGCAATTGCCGTGTCGTGAGTGTTTATTCCAGGAATAAATAGTCCCGAACCGGCATAACGCCGGTTTTTTGTTCTGTGTTCAGAAAGGAATGAGAAAAATGAGCGACCATTCGGGTTATCCTTGGTGGGCAGATACGGTTGGCAAGCAGACGGCAGTCAGATTGTATTGGCTGCACAAAATTACAGCTGCACAATTATCGGCTGTCGGCACTAAGTTGGATGACATCTACGGCCTGCCTACAATTGCTACTGACGGTAAGTTCTGGCATGTGTCGCCTAATGCTGGCCAATTACCTAAATGGGTAACCAGGCATATAGACGATGGTGCGATGTATACTTGGAAGCATTGGCAAGATCATAGTACCGATCCAGATGTGTTACTTGAGTTGCTTATCCAGTATGGGTGGATCACGTCAGAATACGATATTTGTTGAATCTGAACTAACAGAACTAGCGCCCTCCTTCGCTGAAGCTACGGAGGGCGCCTCCCAATGCCTTATTAATTACAAAATGTTATTATCTTGTGATGAAAATTGAACTACAAACTCTAAAAGGCTTTCGCGATTTCTTGCCGGCCGATGCCCGCAAGCGCCAATGGCTAAAAAATAAGATTACGGAAGTATTTGAGCTGTGGGGCTATGAACCGATTGAGACGCCAACGCTTGAAGCGCTGGATATTTTCGCGGGTCAAATAGGTGAAGATGAGAAATTATTCTATAAATTTGAGGACGCTGGTGGCCGTAATGTGGCATTGCGCTATGACCAAACGGTTCCCACTTGTCGGTACGTAGCTCAATACAAAGACCAGCTGCCAATGCCTTTCCGCAGGTATCAGATTCAGCCGGTGTTCCGCGCTGAGAAACCGCAAAAAGGTCGATATCGTGAATTTCTCCAGTGCGATGCCGATATGTTTGGCGTGGAATCGCCGTTGGCGGACGCTGAGCTGATTGCTTTGTCTTTAGATATCTATCGTAAATTAGGATTCCCGAAGGCTGTGGCTTTAATTAACGACCGTGAATTGTTAAAAGACATTCCGTATACCGCAATTGTGGCGATTGATAAGCTGGCCAAGATTGGCAAAGATGGGGTGATTAAGGAAATGGTGGGCAAAGGCATTGCCGAGAATCAAGCGAATGCATATTTTGAAAAAGTGATGAGTTTGGAGCCAAACGAGACAGTCAAAACTATTCTGAATTATCTTGACCAACAGGGTTTTGATGAAGGCTGGTATAAGTTTGACCCCACGATTGCCCGCTCGTTTGCATATTCCTCTGGTCCAATTTGGGAAATCGTAATTCCCGGTTCTAGCGGCGGCTCAGTGCTTGGTGGCGAGCGTTATGACAAATTGGCAGAGAGCATTACCGGAGTATTTATCCCAGGGACAGGATTTGGATTGGGCTTTGATCGCACATTGGAAGCAGCGGAAGAATTCAAACTGGTACCTGATTTTACTACCGAAACTGACATCTTGGTTACAGTGTTTGGCCCGGAATATTTGGACGCATCTTTGCGTGTAGCTGCAGACTTGCGCAAGCAAGGTTTCAGCACAGAGCTATATCCCGATGTCGACACTAAGATTGCGAAACAGCTGAAATACGCTGATCGCAAAGGAATCAAGAAGGTCGTGATTATCGGCGAAGATGAGCTAGCCAAAGGCGTGTACATGCTGAAGGATATGCAAACTGGAGCACAATCAGAAATCAAGCTAGCTTAAACTTCGGCTTGATTTTGTGTATGATAGGGCTGTCTATTATTTCCTGTATATGAAGCCTACCCAAGTTCGCGTGTTGCTATTTGTGGCGATTGTATTTTTAACTGTGGTAGCGATTGTGGCCGTAAATCAGATTGCTCAGCAGAATACGGCACCTCAAAATGCTAACGCTTCAGCGTTCCCTGGATTCAAACTCACATTGCTTACTAAGACTGCCCCAATTGTGTCGGGCGGTACGATCACCATGTCAGTGAGCGCGATGTTACCAACCGGTACTACCGGAGGCGTTGCTCAAGGCCCGGCATCCACTACGCTGCCGCCAACTCCACCAAGTGTACCCACGACTGATAAAACTACCGGAGTAGTCTGTGCTGCCGATGTGCAGCAATGTACGGATGGAAGCTATGTGTCACGAGATCCTGCAAACAACTGCGAGTTTAAATCTTGTCCCACCACGTCCGGGTCCGGCTCTGCCACTCAATGTACTACCTTGTGGTGGTATGACAATACTACTAAGGCTTGTAGCCAAAAACAGTTTTGCGGCGCATACACCTACCTCGGCTTAAAGACCTTTACCAGTCAATCCGCATGTCAGCAATCACTTGATAGTTCTAGCTCAGCCATTAGCTCTGCGTCAGTAATCCTAAATTTCCAAACTGGGAATTTGCAGATCACT
>CAYXSB010000107.1:0-2824 GCA_964466865.1 uncultured Candidatus Saccharibacteria bacterium | reverse complement strand
TGTTTCCAATTTCTTAACCGTGGCAAATAATCTCGCCCAGTTGCTGAGGAATGAAGCTTGAGGTGCTAGCGCTACATAATCCTGAGCCACTTCTTGCTGAACGATAAAACTCATTTTCTGCGGCGGATTTTCCGCCATCAGGAATCTATAGATAATCGGTTTAGAAATATTGAAGGGTAGAGAACCGGCCATTTTATATTTCCCTGCGGGAATTTCAACCTGCAAAATGTCTTCATGCAACAAATCGAATTTAGAATTCTGCCCAAATCTTTTCACCAAATTGGGGATTAAATCGTAATCGACTTCCACACTGGTGACTTTGGCTTCTGTTTGCAGTAGTAAATTTGTAACTCTACCGTCACCTGGACCGACTTCGAACACTACTTCATCTGGCTGTAGTTCCAAGGCGTCCACCATTGCTTGCGCGTAGCGATCACCGCGGAGAAAGTTCTGCCCGAATTGTTTCTTGAAATTATGTGCCATGCGGCGATTATGCTACTATTTAAGCGTTATGGCAACCAAAACCGAGCTCGACACACAATTCCTGGATTTACAGTCCCGACTGCAAGCAATCGAAAATAAGAAAGATATTTCGGCGATGCAAGCGGAATTGCAAAAATTAGAATCGACTTCCGCGGAGTCTGACTTTTGGCAGGATCAATTTAAAGCCCAAAAGGTAATGCGTGAGGTAGGCAGATTGCGACGTGAAATAGAGGTGGTGGAGACGCTGCGTTCCAGTTTAGAAAACGTTAAGACAGAACTGGCAGAATTGAATGAATCAGATGACGAACTGTTGCAGTTGGTGGCGGGAGAATTAGACTCTGCCGGCAAAGATATCGATAAATTAGAATTACTAACATTCTTGGCCCGCAAATACGATAGTGGTGACGCTATCTTATCTATTCACGCTGGTCAGGGAGGCACGGAAGCTTGCGATTGGACAGAAATTCTATTGCGCATGTATTTGCGCTACGCCGCCAACATGGGTTGGGACACTAAGGTTGTGGACGAACTCAAAGGTACAGAAGCTGGGTTGGCCAGCGTAACTATTGAGATACATGGCGACTACGCTTACGGTTATTTAAAGCATGAGCATGGCACTCACCGGTTGGTGCGAAATTCTCCGTTTAATGCCGCCGGATTGCGCCAAACTTCGTTTGCTGGTGTGGAAGTGATGCCGGTGATTACCGATGATATTGATATCAATCTTAAGTCAGAGGATATAGAATTCTCAGCGACGCGGTCTTCTGGTCCTGGCGGTCAGAATGTAAACAAAGTGGCAACCGCTGTGCGCTTAGTCCATAAGCCATCCGGACTTACAGTCACTAGCTCCACTAGCAGATCGCAAGCGGACAACCGCGAAACCGCGATGAATCTATTGCGCGCTAAATTATTCCAAATTGAAGAAGAAAAGCGGCAGAAAGAGCAGTCAGATCTCAAAGGAGAATATAAAGTCGCAGCTTGGGGCAATCAAATCCGTAACTACGTGATGCAACCTTACAAATTGGTGAAGGATGTGCGGACTGGAATTGAAACTGCGCAAGCAGATCGGGTACTGGATGGTGACCTCCAAGAGTTTATCGATGCTGAAGTTCGAACCCTGTAATTACTTCCCTGGAGCTAACTCTACAAGCTGTGCCTGTGGCATTTTGATCTTGCGTGGCACGATGATGAGCGTGATCACGGATACGATTGTGAGAATTACACCGACGACAGCAAACGTTTGCTGATTTCCTACCACGGTGGCGATGCCACCAGCCAGAATTGGACCAACCACATAAGCCAAACCGCCAGCTGAACTTTGTAAACCAATGAAGTCATTTCCAGTCTTACCCAAACGGCATACATAATCTTCAAATACTGCGTAAACTTCCGGCAATGCAATCGCCAAGAACATAGAAGACGTGAACACGAGCAGTAACAACATTTCTTGACTCTGCATCAGCCCGGCCAAAGTTAACAATATGCCACTAGCAATTCCGCAGATAAACGCGGCGCGTTTTTTGCCCATCGGTTTCGCTGCCCATCCGGCCAATACTCCCATAAACAGTGAAGGCAGGCCGTACATTACCAGCAGCAATCCGTGCTCGGCACCGTTACTTAATTGCTCAGAAAGCACTGCTCCCACCGACCAGAATGTGGCATCGACAAGTCCGAGAGTGAACACAAACAATAATAGATGCCAGATACGATGAATCAAAGTTCCCCATACCCGGAATTCATGACCAATACTACGACGGCCTTCTGCCGGTGCTGGGGTAACTTTGTGTTTCTGGCGATGGACGAATAAGAACACAACCATTGCAATCGCACCAATGATGTAGAAGCCGAGGGCGCCACTAAATGGCAAGTTGTCACCGCGATCGATAAGCATGCTGGCTAGCAGCGGACCCATGGTGTAGGCCAATGATTTAAAAGTGGACAGCATACCCCAAGCAACTGCGTGTTGATCACGAGAAGAGTAAGCTTCGATGAAATGATAATTACTAAACTGGATCAGCTCGTAGTAGATCCCCCACACTCCCATGCCGAGTACAAATACAGGGATAATTGGTGGCAGGTATTGCAGAGTTAGAGGGAACGCAATGGCTGCGACAAACGTCCATATCAGAAAGAAGCTGAATTTTTTGCCGCGAAACCATTCTCCAAAAACTAAATCGCAGAAAATCCCGACGATGGATGACGTCGACATTACTAAACCCATCATCAACGGATCAGCGAGTGTGTGCTCCAGGTACACAGGCACATAGTACGACATGATCGCGTCAGCTAGTCCCACCAAGAACATAATTACCCCGAACGACAAAATAATTGAGGGTACAGG
>CAYXSB010000106.1:0-2871 GCA_964466865.1 uncultured Candidatus Saccharibacteria bacterium | reverse complement strand
TCCATTGAGAACTCCTTTTCTACGAAGAACAAGAGGATTTTAGCAGTAAACTGGGATATCTCAAATATATAAACAATTGGCCCGGTGCATGCACCGGGCCTGACACTCACTCTTCAAGCCGCAAGGCAGGACAAAACTTGATGACTGCCTTACAGACCTCCAGAAAATTGAACGGTTTGCCGATGAACAGCCAACCGCTGGTCTTTGCCAGGTTGATCACATTCTCGTCGCTAAAGGCCGTAGCCAGTGCGATCTTCACCTGGTGACCATGGCCCAACCTCATTTCCAGCGCGCCGATTAGGTCAATCCCGTTCATCCCTTCCATCATCAGATCTGTGATGACTAAGGCCGGCAACTCTGTCGCGTCGCTGATTTTCTGCATTGCCTCCGCTCCACTATTGGCGGCGACAATTGTGATGGGCTTGGTACTGACTCCAGAAAACTGTGCCAGATTCTCCAGTACAGTTTTCAGCAATCCCAAAGACGAGGGATCGTCGTCAACGAGTAGTATCCACTCTGCCATGTTACAAACCTCCGTGTTTAGTGTCAGTGGATTTTAGCAGAAGATATATAGATTACATATAAATTGCCAGATATGCGGGTGATGATATACTGCTAGCTAATTATGACGAGAATTCAGCTTCGCACAATTGTAGTTGCCATTATTGTCCTATGCACTTGTTGTCTGACTTTGTTGTCGCTGAGACCTGGGCACAACTGGGGCGATGACTTTGCATTGTATATAAATCAAGCTCAAAGCTTGGCTACCGGCAAACTAGATACCCTGATCCAAAAAAATACTTTCACCACTTACGTTTCGAGCTTTGAGCCGGGATCAGTGCTCTACCCTTGGGGATATCCGCTGGTACTGACTGTGATGTACTTGATTACTGGGTTCAATCTATTTGCGTTCAAATTATTAAATGTGTGGTTTCTAGGACTAAGCTTGATTCCGTTGTATTTGTTATTTAAAGATAAATTTAAATACAAATATACGGTATTATTTTTGCTGGCGCTATTTGGGTTTAGCGCGACACTTACTACTTTCGCGGACAACGTAATTTCCGATTTATTCTTCTTGTTTGTGTCCAATGTATTTCTGTGGTTGTGTTTTCGGTTTATCGTAGATTCCAAGTATTTCGTGAACAAATATGTGAGTCTGATAGTTCTTGCTGGAATTACATTCTTAGCCTATTTAATTAGAACTAACGGAATATTGTTACTGATGTTTCTTGGACTGGTGTGTGTAGATAAAGTGTGGCGTGATCGCAAGGAAGTATTAGCCAGCTACACCAAATACATCAAGCGTAATTTGCATTTAACTTTGCCGTTTGCGCTATTTGTGGTGTCGTACTTGGTGTTCTTTAAGATTTTCCCAGATGAAACAGGATCGCATTTGCGGCTGCTAAAAGATGTAAATTGGAACTCGCTGGCTACCAATATTGGTTACTATTTCAATTTACCATTAGAGTTTTTCCAAACAGCTGTGGTGTATGCAATTGCATTGGGTCTATTTATCGTAGGTATGTTTAAGTACGTGAAGAAATATTACTTGCTATTAATCTACTTCTGCTTGATTCTCGGTATGTACATTGTGTGGCCCTCACGTCAGGGTATCAGGTTTGTGTTTCCGGCAATTCCGGTGTTCTTATTCTTCGCTTTGCTGGGTAGCGAGTTTGTATTTTCTAGAATTAAGTTCAAAAGCTGGAATTTGCACATGCTGGTGCCACTGTTGCTGGTTGTAAGTTTTCTGATTCCGACTGTAACTGTGGCTTATGCTGGTATCCACCAGACTACTGTGGCGCAGATAGGTCCTTATGCACCAGGCGCTACTGAGTTATGGGATTTTATTGAAACTAAAACCCCGGCTGATGCCGTGATCATATTCTACAAGCCGCGAATTCTGACACTGATTACCGGGCGCGAGTCTGCGTTTATTGCTTACGAAAATCAGATTTTAAATGTGAAGCCGCAATATGTAGTTATCAATAAAAGTCTCGGTGTCAGCGGTGACCAGATTACAATGTCTGAAAGTATAGTTGTAGCCAAGATGCCGATAATCTTCGAGAATGCGCAATTCGCTGTTTACCACATGCAGTATTAACCAAAGGGCGCGGCTGTCGCCGCGCTCTTATCTATTTCTCCAATAACTGTTTAGTGTTGAATGTTAAACACTGTCCAGTTTGGATCCCAGACTAGCCCGCTACTATTCCCGGCGTTATCGTAAACGATGATAGTCGAGTATACGTAGGTGCTGGCAAATCCACTGATGCTCCAGGTGTATTGATATGGAGCAGTAGTGTCAGTGCCGACTAGTTTCCATGTCTGGTTAGACCAGGCTGCTGGTGACCATTCGTAGAATTCTACTTTGCTAACTCCACTCATATTGTCGCTGGCATTGGCTGTCAGTGACACGGTGGTTCCTGTCAAAGTACTATTCTTAGCTGGTCCGGTCATTACACCTGTGGGTGCAGTCTTGTCGATATTAAAGCTGGTCCAGTTTGGATCCCAGATTAAGCCTGATAGGTTACCGGCTTTATCTGTAACTCTAATCGTTACAAATACACTGCTATCCGGTATACCGGACACGTTCCAGTTGTATTGGTAGGGCGCAGTTGTGGATGTGCCTAGGTATATCCATTGCTGGTTAGACCATGCGGCGGCAGACCAGGCATAGAAGTCAACTTTAGCGACACCGCTCATGTTATCGCTGGCGTTGGCTGTGAGTAAGATGTTTGGTCCACGTTGATTGCTGTTCTTTGCTGGTCCGGTCATCACACCAGTAGGTGCGGTAGTGTCAGTCACTGTGGCTGTACAGGTAGTGTTGTGATACAGCTGGATAGATGAAATGCTGGCTTGACCGTTGACTAC
>CAYXSB010000105.1:0-3048 GCA_964466865.1 uncultured Candidatus Saccharibacteria bacterium | reverse complement strand
CTTAGCCTATCGGGACAAGAAGAGCTTCAAAAAAAATCGTTAAACCAATAACAACCCGCTCATGCTTGCACTTCGGTGCTATTTAGCTGAAGATAAATAAGATATGTCAGAATCTCAGGGGTTGCTTTTGGATGTTCTACGTGCAGATCAATTTACATCTACGCATATTGACATGATTAGCTTTCGTGCAGATCAGTTTAATGCCTACCGAAACTGGGAATTTGCGCGGGCCAAGGAAGCAACAGAAAAACGCGAGACGATAGATACGATGCTTTTATTAGAAGAGTATGTTCCAGCCGAAGTACTTCAAGAAAACTTTCGAAAATTAGGCCGGTTGGCAATGTATTTTTGGTTCGACGAACCCTCCTTGCGCACAGTTGGTAGTTTTGATGCCGCCAGAGCACTGCTGGGACTAGAGAAACTTGGTCATACGAATGCACGTGAATCGTCATCTATGGCTAAGGGAGAGACATTCGAGGATAGCATGCGGACCATAAACGAGCATCTAAAATTCTTTGGCGGTGGGGTTGTAGTCATGCGAACGAAACATGAGGGTGACGCGGAGAAAGCGGCTGACATTCTTGATCTGCCTGTAATGAACGCTGGTGATGGACAGAACGAACACCCGACCCAGGCGCTACAAGATATATATACAATCAAAAGAGCATTGGGTACAGTAGAGAATCTGAAAGTCGTAATGGGCGGAGATCCTCGCTATAGCAGAACTGTACACTCCTTGGCCCAGCTCCTTGCTCTTTATAAAGGAACTGAAATTACCTTTGTGGGGGATAGAGAACTCTGGTTGGATCCCAAAACCAAAGCAGTATTAAAAGCCAAAGGAGTAAAATATCGACATACTGCCGATATGAATGCACTTACAAAGGCAGACGTAGTTTACTGGACTCGTTTTCAAAGAGAGCGTCTGGGTGACACTCACGAGGAGACTGAAATCGATGAAATAGCACTGAGGTATGCTCGTGACTTCACGATCAGTGAAGAAATTGCTCATTCTATGCAAGATCACGCCAGAATTATGCACCCACTTCCACGGGGAGCAGAGATACCTGTTAGTGTCGATAAGAACGTGCGGGCTACTTACTGGGATCAAGTCGGTAACGCTATCCCTGTTAGAACTGCTCTTGTCGAAATGGTACTGCGAAACCTTTCAGTCATAAGAGTTAATGAAGGTCGAAATACTTAATGCTTACAAATCAACCAATGTTTCCGAGAGTATTAAAGGAAATTTCTGTCACTAATGAGCAAGCTGCCTGAGACTATTGCGCTTCCAGGGCCAATCGACCTGCATGTCCATCTGCGTGAGCCAGGCACTAATCACTCAGAAACAATCGAATCAGGCACCAGGGCAGCTCTTCTAGGGGGCTTCGTTTTAATTTGTGTTATGCCCAATAATCCTGGTATGCCAACATGGACCTACCGCCGACTGATGGGAAAAGAACAGCGTGCATATCGCAGGGCATATATTCCAACAGCTTTTTATGCCGGCTCTCAGCCCGAATCCAATAACGAAAGCGAGCTTGAGCGAATGGCCGAGCGTGCTATTGGCCTCAAGCTATACGCAGCCAAGACAACCGGAAATAAAAACGATTACGAAGCAGCTGACTTCAAGGATGTAGTGGCTGAGTGGCATAGAGTCACGGATAAACCAATAATGCTGCATTCAGGCAAGAATAACCTTCATGACTTCATCAATCTGATTGCAAAGCAGCTGGGCCATCAGCTTCACGTGTGTCACGTTAATAGTCCTCATGACGTAAACCTTGTAACTAGCGCTCGTAACGAAGGGCTATCCGTAACTTGCGGCGTTTGTCCGCACCATCTTCTTATGACATCTCATGATCTAAAAACGCGAGGCGAGTTTGCTCGAATGCAGCCACCTTTAGCTAGCCAGATTGATGCTGAGCATCTACTTTGGCTTTTAGCACGCGGCGAAATCGATATCGTAGAAACCGACCATGCACCTCATAGTAAAAAATCAAAATGGGAAGCCGAAAATGAAGGCAATGAATGCAACGGTGTGCCTGGTAGTGAATTTGCTCAAGCACTCCTTATGTACCAAGCAAAGAAAAATAAAGTGGGTCTGGAGAGATTGGTTGAAGCGATGTCAACTAAACCGGCCGATATTATTGGCGTAAGGATGACTAATCATACTACCGCTACGTGGTCTATGGAGGAATTTAGAATTGAGGATGAAGGTATGCAGGTTGCGTCAGGAGCTAATTGGACACCGTATCTAGGTATGCTTGCTCTTGGTAAACTTACTGAGGTACGAATACTTGGGCAGGTACTTGTACGAAATGGTGAAATAGTAAACAAGGAACCACGCATAATTAACCAGAATCATATAATATAAAAGGAGGAAAATGAGCGAAGTAAATTGGCAACTTGGACATCTGAACCATCTTGGATCCCCGTGGGGGAATGCCGGCGGTGTCGTTAAGAGTGTTGAGGATGTTGAACGTATGGCAAAGACGGGTGTGGGATGGATCGAGGCCGGTTCATATTGCATGGAAGAGCGATTTGGGAATGATCGTGATAAGGAAACGGGTGAATTTATCATAGACCCTGATACTGGTAACCCGATAGTAGTTTATTACCATGATCCAGGAACCGGCGAATCCTATAACAGTTTGGGTATGCCCGGTAAAGGCATAGACAAAGTTGAGCAGGAAATTCCTGAAATGATTGAAATTGCTCATAGACATTATAAAAAACTGATTGTAAACGTAGCGCCAGTAAGCAATGACCCAACTACAGAATCTTTCGAGCTGGTTACACGCGCTTTTGAGGCCAAGGCGGACGGAGTAATACTTAATGGCGGCTGCCCAAATGTTTGGGATGAAGATGGTGACATTCACGAGATTCTGAGTACTAACCCAGCAGCGCTGGCTAGAGTATTACTTGGCTTAAGGCCAGTGGTGGAAAGATTTATGCCCATATATTTAAGACTTTCTCCGCTACCTACTTATGATCAAACAAAGACAGTACTTAGAATAGTAGAAGCTTCTAAAGCTGTAAGCGTGGTATTTA
>CAYXSB010000104.1:0-3091 GCA_964466865.1 uncultured Candidatus Saccharibacteria bacterium | reverse complement strand
CCCATCAATCGTTGATAACTAAGGAGGGATTGGCCATGCGTAATGACACGATCACCGATAAGGTTAAGGCCTTGATGCGCGTCGTAGAAGCCCCGGACCAGCTAATTACTAGTGTGAACCCCTACGGCGAGTTCGCGCTAGTAGTGGCATTCAATTGTGCCATGCTCGTCTATGACGTGCTACCAAGAGTTGAGTTGGACCTCACACGTGCAGAACTGCCAACGGTAGCCCGAGATTACACGCGCTCTGGAGCAGCAGTTCTGTGTACAGGTAAGTCATTCCTGGCAAGACTGTCAACCAGCAACGCATTTGATTCTTTTCATGATCATATGGGTGGTGCAATCACTAGCCGTTACCGCACCCTCAAAGTTCGGCGCAACATAGGCAGCATCCCCAACTACACCAACATTGATGCCAAGTTGCATCAAGTGGGATTCGTGTATTTCGGTGAAGCGTAACGATTGAAGATGTCCCTACCACCCGGTAGGGCGTTTTATTTATCTAATAGCCTCCATCACTTCCACGTTGCAGCCGGCATTCTGCTTTAATCTCTCAGCATCTTCCCAGCTGCCAACTACACCACCATCATAGTGCATAGGGATCACAAACTTTGGTTTGATTTGTTTGCAAGCTTCAATAGCTTCATCAACCGTCATCACATACGTGCCAGACACCGGTATCATCAGGACATCAATTGCATGCCCAGTTTGCTCATCCGGCAAGAAGTCAGTATCACCCATGTGGTAAACCACGGCCACATCAGGAGTTTGGGGACTAAACGTAATCATATAACCCATTCCTTTGTCGGTCTCAGGATGAAATGCCACACCTGGCTCTCGAAATTTGTTCAGATTGTAGGCTGACAGCGTCATTATTTTAGTCCCGGCCAGATCTAGTTCGCTATGTGGATTTACTTCTCGAAAACTTGGCAAATTCAGTTCACCCAGCTTAGCTGCAACTTTAGTGCTGCCCACCACTAGAGTCTCTGGTTTGAGAATTCTGGCAATGCTTTCCGGATCGCAGTGGTCGAAATGATCGTGGGTGATTAGAACTACATCGGCTTTAGGCTGATTGTCCGGGAGCTTAAACGGATCGATGTAAAATACCCGATGCACATTTCCCACATTCTCATCGATGCGAAATCCGTCTTGGATGTATTTGGTAATTGTCAGATTTTTATATTGCATGACCCATTATACACCCGCCAAACCTCTCACTCGTTTGGGATAGCGTATATGCCCGCTAGTAAACGCATTCACGACGTGCAAACACTTTTCGGCTATGGCGTAATTGATTATTCTGCTAAAATTAGCCTAGTTTATTAAACGGCGGGCAAAGTTGTTGGTGGTTGTTTCCTCCAATTGCTATTTCCTGCGCATTATATTTTTTATTTCTTTTAGCAAATGCAAAAGAAGCTTTATATCGGCGGTCTGCCATGGGAATTGGATCGCATTGGTTTACTTAACTACTTCAAGGCAGTCATGGAAGGAAATGACATTGTGGCTAGCTACCAGCTACCCTTTGTAAATACTCCTATTGAACATCCTAATGCTACTCTAAGAGTAGTCGACGTATTTGTCGCTAACGATCGTGAGACTGGCAAGTCCCGCGGTTTCGGCTTCATTACTCTAGACTTACTTGATGACGCTACTGCAGAAGAAATGTTCCAGAAAGTCATCGGACTACTGAACAACAAAGTTGTGATCGGCATTCGTGGACCTCGTGACTTAATCGTCAATGAGGCAGACCAGAAGTCTGATGCTCCTCGTGGAGAAAACAGCAACAACGCTGGTGCAACTAGCGAAATGGCCTATGATGTAGACAGCTTAATCTAAGCTGAATTAAATCAGAAACATTTACCCCGTCCTACGTAGCCTTGGCTTAATAGGACGGGGTTTTGTTCTAGCTGACTAGCGGATGCTCTGATACTCGTATGCTGATAGTATGACTCTCTGTACCTGAGTACCTACACCCGGCGAAGTACCACTCGTCACCGACTTCTTTGGTGAATGGCACACCTACATAGCCAAGATAGAGTTCTTTTTTCTCGTCTTGAACGTACATAGTTTGCCACCACTCAGTGTGCAGTATCAGCAGTAACCTTTTGGGATGTAGCTCGCCAATGAACCGGAATCCAACCTTAGCATTTACTTCATCCAGCGTAATAACGTTTACCTCCACTTGCAGCAAACCGGATTCAGTAGTTAGCTGGATTATCCCGCTCATCGACGGCAATGCCTCATTGATAAGCCTCGCCAAATCCAACTTTTCGCTGTCGGTCAGTGTCATATACTGCGCCTGCTCGGTCATTTCTCCACCTCGCTTCAGTCAGAATGAACATTGATGGATTTTAACAGAAAACCCTGAGTGTAATTACTCAGGGTTTCAGCATGCAAAGAAAATCGACTTCAAACTCAGGCTCCTTTGCTAAGCAGAGTTTTTCAGGACGAACAGGATTGGCTGTACACTTTCTTCCATTGGGTGTCCACCATCGAGCTGATGCTCGTACCAATCGTCTGTCACGACCACTAACTTGTAGTGGGTGGCATTGTCATGGGACATAGTTGCAATATGGTGGCCCTTGGCGCTATTTGGCAAAAATGCGCCGCCAGTGTAGCCAATAATTCGCGACTGGCCCAACACCTGGCGATACCACTCTACATGCAGCATCAACCGTCCTGCATCCTCCAAATTTCCTCTCAGATGCACACAGATCTCCCGTTGATTTAGCACTACTTCCAGCGCCAACTTCAACGTACCTTCCTGCGTGTCAATCTGGACCGAGCTTGAACGGTGACGAAGTGCGTAGGTGAGATTCCACGCCAGCTCCGTTGCTTCACCTTCATTCAAGTCATTAACCGTAGACAGTATTAGCTTTGGTGCGTTTACCACATCGACCTCCGTGCTACTGCTTCGTTTAAGCATTATAGCGACAGCGATTTGAAATGCACAGCGGCTACTGAAATACATATTTTATTGGTATAATCCGTCTGCCAACAATGCACATTCCATGTTTTGTGATTTGGAATGTTTGTAATTTGGTGCTCATATTGCCGGGTCGTCTAATGGTAGGACAATGCCCTCTATATCG
>CAYXSB010000103.1:0-3142 GCA_964466865.1 uncultured Candidatus Saccharibacteria bacterium | reverse complement strand
GTATCCAGTTGCCATGTATTAGTCTCCTAAAGCCCATTCTTCGCTGGGATCGTAATTAGCTTTTTCTAAGTAAGGGTCTTCTTCGGCAGTGCTTGCTCCCAAATCGTCATCTGTATTTGAACCGGAGATAATATCGCGCGCCTTTTTCAAGTCGCTACTATCGTCCATTTCTTCATACTCGCTGACGTCTACTGGGCCGTCGCTGCTATTGTCTTCTTCATCGTCGTCTACACCAGCAATGTACATCTTGCCCATTTCAAAAGTTACACCAGAACTACCACTATCTGGTTCATCGGGTTCGGGTGCTTCTGTTTCTACTTCGACTGCTTCGACCTCAGGCTCTACCTCGTCTACCATGTCGTCATCTGAACTTGCGCGTTTGCGTTTCTTAGGTGCCATATGTGTAGGTTTAATTAACTGCGCAACATTAAGCGATAATCCTCAATTTGTCAATCAGATTCAGAATAAAGTACCTGTGCGACTTGTTCAGGATTTGTCGTCTGCATTAGCTTCGCGCGTAAGCTGGAAGCGTTGGGGATATCCTTAATGTACCACCCTAGATTTTTGCGCATTTGCGTGAATGCTTTTTCACCTTTGAACTGCCAATGCAGTTTAGCGTGTTCAATTATAACATCGACTTTTTCAGTCCAGCTGGGCTGAAAGTCCTGGATAGAATCAGCCAATTGCTTGATCTGCTCTTTCTGTCGGAATATCCAAGGGTTGCCGTAACTACCTCGTCCGATCAGGACACCGGCAGCTTTGGTGCGCTTAAGAACGTCCACGGCAAGAGCGCTACTAGTAATATCCCCATTTGCCAAGATCGGAATCGGAGTTGATTGAACGGCGGTAGCGATGGCGTCCCAGTCAGCCTGACCTGTATATAACTGTTTCAATGTGCGTCCGTGGACGGAGATCCAGTCTGGGGAAACCTCGGTCAGGTGTTGCATCCACTCGCTTACGACATTGCTGTCGTAGCCAATGCGGGTTTTGACGGAGATAGTAAAATTGGCTTGCTGTGCCTGACGATCAATTGGCTGGTGAGAGGCGAGAGCTGCGGTCACAATTCCGGGCACGTTGTCGGCTACACCGGTAAGCTTGCCGTCAGCAAAATAGTCAGCGACACCCTTTCTGGTTTGTCGAACGATTTCTTTAGCTGTTTCTGGCTTGCGAATTAGACCAGCACCGCTGCCTTTTTCTGATACATTGCGTGCTGGGCAACCCATATTTATGTCGATACCGTCAAATCCCAAGGCCACCACGATTTTAGCGGCGTGGTAGAAATATTCTGGGTCAGGTCCGAAGACTTGTGCGATTACAGGGCGTTCGATATCATCGTAATCAAAATCCATAAACAGGCGCTCTGCGCCTTTGCATAATCCGATGACATTAGTGAACTCTGTGAAGATCAAGTCGGGATTTCCATATTTTTTTGTGACGTACCTATAAGCTGCATCAGTCACGCCATCCATTGGTGACAAGGCAATTACAGGTGTTTCCAGTCCGTGTTTAAACATAGGTGGATTATAGCGTAAATGTACTTGTATTGACTCTCAGAACTCTTCTCTCGCTTGAATTACTCATATTTATCTAGATGACTTACCCAATTTTATTGATATAGACCTTCGGTCTTTATCTAGTGGAACTAACTTTTTTTATTGATATAGACCTTTGGTCTTTATCTAGTGGAACTAAACTTTTTTATTGATATAATGGCTACGAGTTAACTTATCCTATGCGCGTAAGTATAAGATCCATAATCATTCTCCTCGTGATATTAGCGATTTCCGTCGGAATCGTGTTTGCATTTAACTACTCTGCGGTTTCCCGTGCGGTCAAACCGTGGACGGTAATTACACCCCAAAGCTTCACCGATACCAAGAACATCAACGTAGGCGATATCGTGCAAATCACTGGGACTCCGGACCTACTTAACGCAGTTTCTCTAGAAGACCGAGACACCAGCACCTCACTCAGCTATTATGTACCGTTGAAGGAATACGGTGCCAACTTTGTGGTACAGATCAAGAAGAGCAAATTGCATACTTCTTCTCAGACCTTTGTCGGCACAGTAGATGGTTTGACCAACACTGCTTTTGGTACACGCATACGTAACAGCCTGAATAAGCCTGTAGAGTTGAGTGATGCCGACCGTAGTGAACTCGACCCAGATACAATCAATATTCTCACTCAACAAACAACTAACGAATTCAGCTCGAAGACGCTGATCATAAATGACGGAGATATCCCTGACACCAATGCTGTCTACGCAAATATCGCCTTCTGGTCTGCGCTGTTATTTGCTGCTGTTACTACGCTGCTGAGACGATTTATATTCAAGAAATGATTAATCTGAAAATGTCTCAAGCCGTTCAACTGGAAAAGAAAATAAAAGTGAAAGTACAATGGCGCCAACGTAAACCGTTGTTGATTGGTCTGTTGATCGCTACTATCGTGCTGATTATTCTCGGAGGTTTAGCGATTTATCTAGTGGTGATCCCGGCCCAGAAAGTTTCTTCGTCCATTCACAATATCATGGCAACTTTGGATCAGTTAAAGACGGACTTGGATGGTAAAGACTTGTCTAAGATTGATACTTATTTCACCAATATTAATGGTGAGCTGGATAGTATTACGACTGAAGTCGATAAATATACTTTCCTGCAGGACTTCTCATTGACTCGTGGCTACTACAATAATTTGCAAGTTATCAGACAGCTTTCACAACACAGCCAGGCTCTGCTCACGACGACCTTGCCACAAGTAAAAGTAATTCTTAATTCGATGGGTTACAAGGTCGATGCTGAGGGCACTATTCCTGCTGCAGGAGATCCCACCAATGACAATAAGATTCAATCGCTGATCAGTGCATTGCCACAAGTGATTAAGCTTTACGATAATCAGGAGCCAAACATTCTAGCGATTGTGAATTTGTTCAATCAGCTTGACCCGACCTATATCCCCAACCTCGGAACTTCGAACTTACGCGACAAGGTAGTATCTGCCCAAAAGGTGACGCAGGAATATCCTAGCCTATCAGCCCAAATTAAAGAGCTCTTGAGTGTGGCCCCACAACTATTAGGGTCAGATACCGCGGCAAAGTACTTGGTAGTATTCCAGAATGAGAAAGAGTTACGTTCATCCG
>CAYXSB010000102.1:0-3142 GCA_964466865.1 uncultured Candidatus Saccharibacteria bacterium | reverse complement strand
TGGCAGTTGGGCCTGACGTACTCCAAACCAGTGTAGACGAATTTAGTCAGCCCGAGTTTCGTGAAGCCATCAACAACACTCAAGCGCTCGTAGTTGTAGAGAAACCATTCGGAGAAAATCTTGTCGATGCCCGTGATCTCAGCCGAAAATTGAGTTCAATTTTCGGCGTCCGCAACGTGTACCGCAATGATCACTATTTAAACAAAGATACCGTGCAAGCCATAGTCCCTATCCGAGAGAAAGATCCAGAAATGCAACAACTACTTACCAAAGATGAGGTGGCAGAAATTCAAATCATCGCCGCGGAGAAGGTCGACCTTGGCACTCGCGCCTCTTATTTCGATGGCCGAGGAATGGTGGTGGACTGGGTGCAGAGCCATTTGCTGCAAATCCTCGCCACATTGTGCGCTGATCTACAAAATGATAGCTTCAGTCTCAGCAAAGCCGAATTCATCGATAGTCTGGAGTTGCAGCCGCACAGTTTAATTCGTGCCCAATATCAAGGATACAGTGACATGCCCGACGTTAAGCCGGAACTTCACACTGAAACTTTTTTCGCCGGCCAATTCAACTCTACTTTACCCCAGTGGCAGAGTGTAACTTTTAGCTTAATTGCCGGTAAAGCTCTGGCCGAGAAGGAAGTAGTTATCAACTTACGCCTCAAACATCCGCATCCCAAACTAGGAAACTCTATCGTACTATTCATCGATCCCGCCGGTGGCAATCACATGTTGGGGCAGTTATCTGGTGATGAATATGAAGACACCATTGTCCAAGCTTTGCATGCGCAATGGGAAAAGTTTGTCAGTCAACAAGAAGTGGAAGCGCAGTGGCGCATCACTGAAAAAATTAGAGCTAGCTTGCAAGATACGCCACTAGAGTATTATCAAAAAGGTGTTTCCTACAAACATTTTTGCACCGATTCTTGGTGTATTCAGTTGTAACTCATTGCTTGGTAATGCTTTTAGCTTTACACTGTAGCAGTTTAGAAATTTTTCCATGTTCCTCCCTCTGTGGTTTTATTTAGGTATAGTCATGAATATTAGTGGCTGGATCGTGTCGTGGTCGCATACAGCGCCATGGTCTAGCATGATGTTTATCTTCATCTGGGGTGGGTTCATCCTCATTCTCGATGGGATTAACTACCGGTTGAAAGGCTCATCACTATTGTCGCGCAGTCCCCGGTCATTTGTATTCGTGTGTTTGTTGTCTTCATTATTCTGGTGGTATTTCGAAATCGTAAACATGCTGACTAGCAACTGGTATTACTTGATTGATATTCAGCTGTCACCTCTGGCCTACCAACTTATGGCATCGCTGTATTTCATGACAGTGATCCCAGTGGTATTCGAGCTGGCAGAGTTGATTCATTTCCGCAAAATCCTGGGAGACACTATCCACTGGATTCGAATTTCTGAGCATACTTGGATAATTATGCTGACAATTGGACTGTTGGCATTGATCCTACCTTTCATTCGCCCTGACTTTTTCTACCCACTGATATGGTTAGCTCCAGGTTTAATCTTCGAAGCGATCAATCATAAGTTAGGATACGACAGTCTGCTCGACGATCTAATCCGTGGAGATTGGACGCGGGTGGTGACTCTGGCGCTGTCAGCTTTGATCATCGGCAGTTTGTGGGAGCTATGGAATTTGTACGCTGATCCGAAGTGGGTATACGCCATCCCATATGTTGGATTCGCCAAAATCTTCGAGATGCCGGTCATTGGCTTCCTCGGGTACATACCTTTTGGGTGGTCGATTTTCAGCTTCTACGCATTTGCACAGGGCACTCTGAGATTTCCTCAACGTAAATTCTTTGTGGAATCAGAATACTCATTCAAGCCACGGATACATGTCGACGCCATTATCACAGTTCTATTCGTGGTGATCATCGCGTTCTCGCTATTGCTGGCTTTTACTGATACCACCATCAACTCATACTTTACAGCCCAGACTCCTATACCTTTTCAGACGTCGCCGGCATTGGTTAGCAGCGCAGAGAATACGTATTCTGGTCAAGTAACGATTTGCCACATCGGGCTGTTGGAAGGCAGATGTCTCGCAGTGAGTGTGGGACAAACTTATTTGCTGGTAGATGCTAATGGGCATACTGTGAAATTCCCCAGCTTAGGCCCGGTCAGAGTGACTGGAAGTGTACAACCTCAAATGCTTGGTTTGGATCAATTAACCGTAGATCACGTCGAGCGGCAATAACTACATTGCTTTGATTTCCGTTAGCAACTTTTCATAGCCTTGTTTGCCTAGCAACGCGTACATGAAGTTCTTACTCTCTTCTACTCCTGGCTGATCAAATGCGTTTACTCCCAGCAATTCACCCAGGAAAGTTACCGCCAATTCGAATGTCATGAATAGTTCTCCCAGAGTCGATGCATCTACTCGCTCCAGCTCCAAAGTCGCGGATGGACGACCGTCTTTACGCAAGCTAAGCGCAGTAGCTTCCTGCTCAGTGTTTATTAATTCCGAGAATTCTTTATTTTCTAAATACTCTGTCCCTGGCACATCAGCTCGCTCAATGTTGAAGCTGACACCATGGTCTTCCACTCGCAGGAATAATACTGACGCTAGAAATTTACCTTGGGCATAGAACTGCAATTGCGAGTGCTGGTCAGCTGGACCGCGAGCTTGAATCGGCAAAATACCTTTGCCGTCTTTGCCTAATGATTCTGCCCATAACTGCCTCACCCACCGGCCTAACTCTTCGAGTCTGGCGGAATACGGCATGAACACGGCGACATCTACTCCCTGTTTGGTCAGTAAGAACTGCTGCCAAGCTATTTGCCAGGCTGCAGAATCCTGCTTTTGGTTCGTGGTGGAATCTAATGCTTCCGCAGCGCCCTTCCACAACTCAGCAATATCTATATCCATAGCCAACGCTGGCAGCAAACCCACAGCCGATAATACGGAATAGCGTCCACCGATATCTTGCGGGATTTTCAGCATGGCTACGCCAGTTTGTAAGGCTTCTTTCCACAGCGGACTATTCTGATCAGTAGTAAATACGAAGTGCCGGCTCCAATCTTCTTCACGATCCATATACAACTGCTTGAAGTATAAGTAATAGGCCATGGTTTCCATGGTATTGCCAGACTTGGAGACGATGTTAAACACAAGATCGGAA
>CAYXSB010000101.1:0-3157 GCA_964466865.1 uncultured Candidatus Saccharibacteria bacterium | reverse complement strand
GGAGGCATTGATGAAAAGAGACAACGAGATGTTTTTTCTGATGTTACGGAAAGTGGCCACAGTTCGCGAAGAACAGCGAGTAAAGCTAGACCAGTATTTCGCGTATATATCAATCGCTGTGTCCATCCTGATAGGCTTCGTTTCTCACAACTTTTGGGTGGGAGTGATTGCCCTTTTGATACTCATCCTAGTCGATATCAAGTCCAGCAGCATCGCACACGCCATGGCTTCGGTCATGTTAAATGCCTTAGCTGACCTCAAACCGGAAGATTAAGTTACTCAAACAGCCAGCAATCGCTGGCTGTTTTATTTAAGCATTATGCTTAAATACCATGATATCTCCGTCCTGAACTATATATTCTTTACCACCGAGACGAGCCTTGCCCTGCTCCTTCGCACCCACCCAGCCTCCGGCAGACAAAAAGTCCTCGTATTTAACTACGTCAGAGGTAATAAACTTCTTTTCGAAATCTGTGTGAATAGTACCAGCGGCTTGTGGGGCTTTTGAGCCTTGCGTAATTGTCCAAGCACGCACTTCGTCTTCTCCAACTGTAAAGAACGAAATTAAGCCTAATAGTTTGTAAGCTTCGCGGGTTAATCTAGCGATCGCTGGCTCTGCCATGCCTAATTCCTGGAGATATTCATCGCGTTCGGCTACTGGCAAGTTAGCAATTTCGGCTTCTAGCTTGATATCCATGCCGATTACAATAGCGCCAGCAGGCACTACAGACTTAATCAGCTCAATATTCTGCGCCATTTTGGAATCTTCCGAGTTCACCAGATAAATCACTGGTTTGGAGGTAAGCAGGAATAATGACTGGTACAGTTCTTGCGCTTCTTTATCTTGAGCATCAATAGTAAATGCACTAGCCAACTTACCTTCCTGCAAGTGCTTATCCAAAGCTTCCAGCATATCTACCAACGGCTGAAGCTTGCGATCAGCACGTGCCCGCCCGCGCATAGTGCTCAGCTTCATGGCAATTGTTTCCAGATCCTTAAGCGCTAACTCCGTATTGATTAACTCAATGTCGCGTTTGGGGTCAATGCTATTTTCCACATGTGTGACTGATTCCTTGGTGAATGCCCGTACTACGTGCACGATCGCAGATACGTTACGGATTTCCGCCAGGAATTTATTTCCTAGACCTTCACCTTTGGAAGCTCCTTTGACCAACCCGGCAATGTCCCAGAATTCCACCACAGCAGGTGTAGTTTTCTTAGGATTTACCAAGTCAGAAAGTTACTGCAGACGTGGATCCATGACTGGGACCACACCGACGTTGGGATCAATGGTATTGAACGGGTAATTTTCGGCCGGCACATTATTTTGCGTCAGCGCGTTGAACAGAGTCGATTTGCCTACATTGGGTAGACCCACAATTCCGAGAGATAGGTTCATAGTAGTAATTTTTAACTCGTGATTATACAATGACAATAACGTTAAACATATTACTTTCCAATTATGCCCGACATGATGCCCACGCCCACTCACGATCCGCATGAGTTGCACCCAAATACCAAACTAATAGTGCTAGTAGCGGTCGTTCTGACTGCAATGTTTACGCTTGCCGCAACCTTAGGTGGCATTGCACTGTTCACGCAGATGCAACAGGCCGCAGTTTCTTCCACACCTAACACAACTACTCAGCCGACACCGATTACAGCCACAGGTACAATCATATGTTTGCCGCATAAAGATGCGACGGGTCCTCAGACTATGGAGTGCGCATTGGGACTTAAAGGAGATGACGGCAAGAATTATGGATTGAGCGATTCTAACGTTACAGAAGTTGGCAGTATTGGCACTGATACGCAGGTGACGGTAATTGGCACGCTTATGCCACCAACCAGCAGCGTCTACGACATCGCTGGCACTATTACAGTGCAATCGATCAAAACTACAGCTATAGTCCCGACCACGACACCGAGCATGAATTCCGGATATTGATTATGCGGTCTTCAGTTTGCTGGCAAAGTATGTTTCCAGGTCAGCAATCGCTACTCGCTCTTGCTGCATAGTATCGCGATCGCGTACGGTAACTTTATTATCTTCTAAGCTGTCGAAGTCGACAGTCACACACCACGGGGTACCGATTTCATCCTGACGACGATACATCTTGCCGATGTTGCCGGAATTGTCGAATTCACAGGTAAACTGTTTGCGTAAATCATCGTAAATCCCGTGTGCCAGGTCATGTAACTTCCCGTCTTTTTGTAATGGAAATATGGCCACCTTCACTGGTGCTAAGTGTGGGGAGAATTTCAACACAGTTCTTTCAGAACCATTCTCCAGCTTTTCTTCAGTGTAAGCATCGAAAATCATGATGGTCAGCAATCTGGACAAACCGAAGGTAGGTTCAACCACATGGGGAATTACACGTGTCGCATCCTGACGGATATAGCGCAGGTCTTTACCAGATTTCTCCATATGATTCTTCAAATCATAGTCGGTGCGGTAAGCTAGTCCGAACATTTCTTTGAAACCCCAAGTAAATTCATACTCCAAATCTTCGGTACGGGTGGAATAGAATGAACGCTCAAAGTCTTCGTGAGTTCTCCAGCGTAAATGCTCTGGCTTCAAGCCCAGGCTCGTAGCAAACTCGTACATTTCTGCTTTCCACATCTCAAACATTTGCTCCCAGCTCTGATTTTCTGGATCAAAGAAGTATTCAAACTCCATCAAATCGAATTCCAACGTGCGGAATGTAAATTTACCAGGAGTAATTTCATTACGAAATGCTTTACCAGCTTGTCCAATTCCGAATGGTAATGCTGGGTGGAATGAGTCGATAATATTCTTGAAGTTCATGAACAAACCTTGAGCGATTTCTCCACGCAAGTAGGCCTTGTTCTTGTCGCCAGCCACAATTCCGATCTCGGTTTGGAACAACTGGTTAAATTGTTTGGGCTCAGTTAATTCGTTGCCGTCGGGACTCTTGAGTTTAAGTACATTAATAATTGTGCCTAAAGTCGCAGCTGGCAAACCATCTACTTTTCCGCGTTTGAACGCTTCCGCTTGAGATGATGTTAATTCTGACTGTGTAATTACGTCATCCAAATTCTCACCTTTAGCAATAAGCTTATCTAGTTTTTCCTCGATCAAATGATCAGCGCGAAAACGCTTATGGGAAACTTTGTCTTCTACCATCACATCGGC
>CAYXSB010000100.1:0-3268 GCA_964466865.1 uncultured Candidatus Saccharibacteria bacterium | reverse complement strand
CACATCCAGATTGAGAATCCCGTCGGTAAAAGCATTCAAGAAGTTTGCATCGTGAGAAATCACGACTGCAGTCTTTTTGTAATCAAACAAAAATTGAGTTAAATGCTCAATTCCAGCTTGATCGAGATTATTTGTAGGTTCATCCAACAACAAAATATCCGGGTCTTGAATCAATGCGTAGGCTAAAAGAATTCTAGCTTTTTGCCCACCGGATAAATCACTGAGTTTCTTAGTCAAATCCACATCGAAGTTCACAATCTTTAGAACTTCGTGAATATGTTTTTCGATGTCGTAAACTTTCTGTGGGAATGCGGTTTCAAAATATTGCAGAATGCTCAAATGCAACAAGTCTTTCGGTAACATTTGCTGAGCAATTCCGACTTTGGCTCCAAGCTGTAAGTGAATTTTGCCCTGGTTGGGAACTAATTCTCCAGACATAAGTTTGAAAATAGTGCTTTTGCCGGCGCCGTTCTGTCCCATGATCGTGATCTTGGAATTTTTGCGCACGCTAAAATCCACCTCGTCCAGGATCATTTTCTTGTCATTGTATTTGTAGGTTACGTGGTCGAACCGGATTACGACTTCTTCAGCCATGTATTGGGAATTAAGCCTTACGATGATAGCAGAAAATCGTTGCCAGGCCTAAGCTTGTGCACCCATTCCTATGTTATTATTCGCTGCTGTAAATCACAGAGATCTTTGAAACCTACAGCTTTTACATTCTGTATCGTTGTATAAGGAGAAAAGTCGTGTCAGATCAAATCATTGCCGCATTGGAAGCCGCCGCTTTACATCCAAATCCTCAGGATACAATTTGGGGAGACCGCAGTGCTATCTATGGTCCACTACTTGCGGAGTCGCCAGTAGTGTATCTCCCACAGCTTAAGGTCTGGCTGGTAATGGGAAGTCTGGTCAACCAGTTGCTGAAAGATAAACGCCTTAGCGCCAATCGTCTCGGCCCCGTGCTCGCCAGAATTCCTGACCTGCTCGGTGTCGACTACGATATCTATCGCGAAGGCGCGCAGCATCTCAACAAAACCTTGAGCACGATGTTCGCGTTCATGGACGGAAGTGACCATGATCTGCTGCGCAAAGTAGCAGAGGTCACGATAAACATGGACCATATGCAGGCATACGAGGATAGCATCCGCGACAATGCAGAGACGTTGGCCCAGCTGCTAGCTGAAACGCCATCTACAGTATATGTCGCGCGGCAATTTGCTAGCCCCATCGCCGTACACGGCATCAGTGGGTTGGTCGGCTTCCCTGTGAAGGATGGTCCCCAACTGATGGCATGGTCAGGCAGCATTGCCTCCATCATCGGAAAACCTCCGAGTAAAGAGCTGGTACTGCAAACCATTGATTCGCTACAAAGTCTGCGCGCTTATCTGGCGGACCTGGAAAAAACCAATCATGATACGAACACCTTGATCGGTTATCTCCAGACTACCAACCTGGATGAGATCACCAGAGTGGCTGTGAATGTAAGTATGATCACCGGGGGAATCCAAACCACCGCAGCAGCCATCACCACCATCATCGAACTGCTGAGCAGACATCCTGCTGCCTGGGAATACTTACGAGCTAACTACCAAGATCCTGTCGCGCTGCGCAGCATTGTGGCAGAGCTGATGCGAATAATTGGTGGCGCCATCGACGGCGCAGCCCGGATAGCTTTGGAAGACATCGTTATCAGCACGGCTAATGGCGACGTGACAATTCCCGCTGGCAGTTTGGTACGGTTGTCGCTGTACTCAGCCAATCACGACCCGGCACTGTTTGCCGATCCGGAGACATTGGACTTTAACCGGCCCAATATGCGCAAGTCGCTGGTATACGGCGCAGGCTCGCACACTTGTATCGGTTGGCCACTGGCCAATATCGAGATAGACTGTGCGCTAGGCGCATTTGCCGGAGCGATAGCGAGCTATAAAGTCGCACCTGATGTGCCTTTATCGTATAGCCCGCAAATTGCGTTTTCGGGGCTGAGCGAAGTTGCCATCACTGACATAGTTCCTGCCAAATAGCAGGAGCTAGCGAACAGAACGCAAAGAGCCCTACCTTTCATTAGGTAGGGCTTTTACATAACTATTAAACTGGGATGCATCCTAGAAGTGCCCTGTCACAAAGCGCATCCTTGTATTCTAGCTCCAGAAGTAGTATAATCCTATAGTTAACGTATACATATCAAGACCTGTTTCTTGAGTAATACAAAGCTAAATTCCCCTAAAATCCAATTTTCAGTGTCATTCGTCCCCGTATTAGCGGGATTTTTTATTTCTTATTTTAACTAAATGAGCAAGCCTCATGTTCGTGAGCGATTCACGAAGGTCACCTCAGGATTGCTTGCCGCAAGCATATTGCTATCTGTAGGACTGGTATTTCCAGCAGCAGCGAGCGCGGCCACAGTACCTTATTCACTAGGCAGCCCCGCTCACATCGGCTGGATGTTCACCAACTCTAGCTGGGACTCTAAGAACGGCTGGAATACTACCGCAGGCAACACGGCAGGCCAGGGCGATCATCGCGGTACAGATTACTACGCTGACGACTGGAATCTCGGAGCGGGAGACGCAGACTGCGGTCAGGAAGTACATGCACCATTTACTGGCAATGTGATCTTCCATGGTGTTGGCACCAATACTAACGGTACAACCAACGGCTACGGTAATGAAGTGATTATTCAAGCAGACGCCAACGGTAACTTTGCTTACCGCGCTACGCACTTGCAGGATGGCACATTTACCACTGCATCACATGTAAATGCTGGTGACTACATTGGCAAAATCGGTAAAACCGGAGGCACTTCGACTTACTGTCACTTGCACTCAGTTTTGTACAAAAACATTTACTCAGTAGATAGATTTGGACGTACTGGTTACACCGATCTCTCTACCAGAGGTGCAGTTCTCGGCGGCACACTGACTACAGATCCAGCATCTGCAGACACTATCTTTGCGACACCGTTTTACAACGACGCTTACTTCCCGGCTAACAACGTATCCGCTTGTGCAACCTATTCAGCTGCAGGCGTAGTTTTGTTCAATTCACCTCAGTGTACTGGTTCTACCCGCCAATTCACCACTGAAGGATTTACCAACCTCACCGATATCGGCTGGAACGATGCTCCCAAGTCCATGTACGTGCAATCCGGATGGTCAGCCAGAGTCTGGCAAGACATCAACCGCGGTGGGTCTAGTGTATGTATGAACGGCTCAAAGTGGGATATGTCTTTGGATAAATATGAAAATGGCACTTACATCGTAGT
>CAYXSB010000099.1:0-3319 GCA_964466865.1 uncultured Candidatus Saccharibacteria bacterium | reverse complement strand
TAGATAATCGCATCAGTAGTACGGCGCGGCGAATGTTAGAGTCAAAGATTGGTAGCAAAATTCGTGCCTCTGAAGGCGGTCTCCGTATTCCCCAAAGCCAAGAGGTGATTACAGAAGTTACTCAGGAGTTGGCAGAAGATCGTTTGAATGGCATTGAACCATTGGTACAAATGCGCGGGATCATGCGCCGCCTGCAGGATAATGGCATGATTTACATTGAGGAGTTACGGGATGCCCAGTTGAGTGAAGAACTGACAAAGTTTGGTATCTACAGCCACGACTTGTATGTGGATACGCAGCGTTTATGGGGCTTAGTTACGTCAAATGACATTGAAGACTTTGATCTTGGTGAGAATGCCAGGACTAATGACCAAAAGCTGGAAGCCTATCGAAAGCAGGTGTTGGCTCCTGTGCGCAGAACCTTACAGAACTTATTACATGAGCTGCAACTACTGATAGGGGAGAACAGAGGATTTACCGCCTGGGCGGAATTGGAGAGTGTGATTACACTCTTGCACCAGATTCTCCAGACTGCAGAGACTCGCGGAGGTAATGCTAATCTGACTGACCTGGAGAGTAAAGCAGAAGCCGAAGTTGCCAAATTACCGGAAGAGAAACCAGTAGGGACAGCAATTCCTGAGCACATAAAGTTGCACATGACTCCCAATCCGGTTGAAGCTTATGCTGATGTCCAAAGACTAGACACCACTATCCACTCCATCTTTATAAGTGAAGAGGACAAGGGCAGATTCATGGTCTACATAGGTGATCCCAACCACGATACCAATTTGCCGGCACTCGAACAGATGTTTACGGAGTTCAATTCTTCATGGCAAGACTTCGACAAGTTAGTAGTCGAACATTGGGGAAACGTGAATGTTAAAAAAAGCGCGATTTTGGATGAGATTAGTCCGCTAGTCAATTACTTAGACGCCGATGGTGATTCAGAGCATTTAGGAACGCTGAACTTCTTAAAGAGTGCGATGGCAAGGGCCAGATATCGCGTGCCGAGAAAAGAAATAGATAGAATTGATAAGCTAATTCAGTTGGTGGACAGGCTAATCGTTAGAGTCGCCGCTGTCAGAGAAGCTGTAGCTGCCGCCCCAGAGCCTGAGCAGAAAGACTTAGAGAAGATCAGAAGTCTGCCACGCATACCCGAGAAACGCAAAGGCGAAAAGTTGCCTTCGATGTTCAACCGTACCAACGCTTTCTTGGACGACTTGCGGGCATTAACCCGTCCGGGAGCGTACACAGTCGAGAGCATGGCTACGTTCAACAGAGCCAACTATATGGATCTGGAGAATTTGCTACGTCGCATTCGTGCTTACATTTCAGCAACCAATATTACTTGGGAAGAAATGGCGCCGTTTGTATTGCGCGCGGAAATAATTATGGAACGATTGGAAGCGCAATTCGACACAGTAAATCCTCTGAATCTTGAGCACGGACAGACGAGTCCAATTCCCCAGGCGCACCATCATGATTTGCTAGATGTGATTCTAGAGTTGAATCAAGTGATGGAAGATGTCGCGGCGAGACAAGATCGTGACCGAGTAGAGAAAGAGGAGCATGTACGACGGCGCTTGCAAGAAATAGCGGAGAAAGCTGACCCGCTAGGGCAATACATGGGAAGCATTATAAATGACCTAGTAAGCAATTCTTTCTTAACTCAAAGCCCTGGGCGCCCTTCAATTAGTCTTGATCGCGCAGCCTTAGCCAGAATCTCACAGGTCGTGTCATTAGTTGCAAGCATTCTGGATAATAACGAGTGGGAGCGAGTTACTCCTGAGCACCAAGCCGATATTATGGAGGCGATGCGATTACTTGCTGCATACAACTGGGAACAACCATTCTTAAATGAAGATGTTTCTGAGGACGCGATCAAGGAGGATATTAAGGCAAATAAATACAAAGGATTACCTGAATTTGAGTCTGTACTATCAAAGGGTGCAGAATTTACTTCACGAGAATTAATGGATAGCTTGGGCAGAAGAGTAAGACGGTTGTACTCCAACATTCAATACTTACAGCAAAGACAGCCTGTTTCTGAAGCTGAGCAGACGCAAACATTAGATCGAACTGAAATATTTGGCCGCGCCGAAAGTTCCGAAGTAACTGAAGATGAGATCGATTTCGGAGAGCAGAATGAGCCGGTAACTCCGCCCGTAGGTACGCCGATTGGCTCCCGACCAAATCCATTCGGCTCTTTTTCAAGGGATGTTGATAAGGATGCCGATGACGGAGCTCCGGCGCCTGTATCGCCTCCGCCAGACGACCCCGGAGACGTTCCTGGCGATTTACCAGAAAGTCCCGAGGCAGAAGACCCACTCGCCGAGCGTGATGCCGAAATCAGAAGAATATTAGAAGTCGATTCAGAGGATGAACTTGATGACCAGCGCATTAACGATATCTTAGATGTACTGCGCACAGACATGATCTTTGCCCAATTATCAGGTTGGCAAGGCGTCAAAAACCTTGCTGTCTACCATGACTTAATGAAGAAGTTATATTCCTTGGTAGTTGGTCTACAGCAGCGGAGAGAAAAAGATGGACGCATAAGAGATCTGCTACGGTTGCTGTACGGCATTCTCTACAAGTTAGGTGACCATATGACATTGCCTTCTGACCTCAATACCACAGACGCATTTGTAGTGGCGTTGCCAGAACCGCATAAGATTGATTCTCTAGCTGGATTAAACATTCAGATACTGCCAGCGCAGCTCGCAACGCTGGGTGGTGACGAGTTAGCTCGATATGCTGACCGTTTCGTTGATCTAATGCAGCGTGATGTAGATGGCCTTGAGCGGAGCGCGACGGTGGATGTCGCTACGTGGGGACGTCTAAACAATATATGTAATATTTTGCAGGATGAGCTAGACCGACGAAACATTTCCGATTTGCATTTAGAAGAAGTGCACGAACGCATCTTAAAGTTATCCATTCCCAGTGCGCCGCCGTCATCGCCAACACCAACCGGTGGCACGTTCGGGATTAAACCAAACCCTTTTAGACCTCGGCCACCTGTGCCACCTGTTGAGCCGCCGCCGGTTGAAAGTCAGCCAGACGACGAGATGTCACCGGAAACGGATTCACACAATTTCCGCGAATATGACTTAAATAGATTACGCGATTTGCGCGGAGTGCCACTGCTAGTGGAAATGACAAATATTCTGGAAGCAGCGACAGTAGCCATCCGCGCTGGCTACAACGAGAACCACGACCGGGCTGACGCCATTCGCGACGCAGTAATTGCTAGACGTAATGACGGAGATAATGAGCTTGAACCGGAATCCATAAATGAAATTGACCGACTTATTGA
>CAYXSB010000098.1:0-3384 GCA_964466865.1 uncultured Candidatus Saccharibacteria bacterium | reverse complement strand
CCCTACGCGTCGCTCTTCCGATCTTGATTGTCTGTATGGGTGATTGCCAGGTAAGACAAAGCGAAGATTAGATCAGAAAATAAACCCACGAACAATAGTCCGCGAATTTGTGAGCGGCGGTAAGTTTCGGGATTTGGGACTTTTAACTCATGCCGATAGTTGCGGTAGAGCTGGACAATAGAATCTAGCATTACGTCGTGATACCTCAACGCGATATTAATATACTATTTTCAATTTCAGTTAAACTTCAGATCATTTCCGGTGTAGCACTACCACATTTTCCAAATGTGGCGTCTGCGGAAACATGTCAAATCCACACATACTATCAATCTCGTACTGCGGAAGCAAATTGTGTAAATCTTGCGCTTGTGTAATCGGGTTGCAGGAAATATATATGATTTGCCGCGGGCGGAGTTGCAAAAGTTCGGCTACGCCTTTGGGTGTCAGCCCCGCCCGCGGCGGATCAACTATGGCCACAGCTTGATCTGTACCCATCGGCAACTCTACTTCTACCTGCAGGTTGGAAATATTGCCAGCAAAGAAACTAATATTCTCAACTTTGTTCTCATTTGCATTAGTTTTCGCTAGTACAATGCTTTCCGGCTCCAGTTCGACGCTAGTGACATGCTTAAATTTATCAGCTAGCGAAATTCCGATAGTGCCTACGCCACAATACAAATCCAGCAGCATGTCCGCAGATTCCAAATGTTCGCTTACATATTTGAGCAGCTGGTTAAATTGCGGAATATTATTTTGAAAGAAATTGTTCGGGCCAATTCTTAAGCTAACTTCGTGACCACCATTAACTCGGAAAGACAAGTATTGATCTCCCCAGAATTTCACTACCTCACCGAACGACACATCGGATAGTTGCGGTTGCTCCAGCCAGTACACGCTGACAAACCCTTGCAGGATCGCGAATTGCGCTAGCTTCTCCACCTCAGCTTCCAAATCGCGGCTGCGGGTAATCATGATCAACATATAGTCGGTACCGGTTGTACGAGTGACCATGTAACGTAGCTCGCCTTTTCCGGACACCAGATCGTAATTGGGGATGCCCATCTGTTGAGCTTGAGCATAAACTTTGTGCACCAGCACAAATAGTTTGGGGTCAATCAAATGACATTCCTCCAAGTCAATCACATGGCGAAATTGTTTGCGTTTACGCAGTCCCATACGATTTTGCGGCGGATGGAATGGGTCGTACGAACATACATAATCCATGCGAGCGCGATAACCAAATTCTTCTGGCGAAGCCACTACTGCTAATTCTCTAGGCCTAAATTCCTGCATGATTTCTTGCAGCGCTTCCTGCTTCAATTTTATTTGCGTAGCATAGTTAAGGTGTTGCCAACTGCAACCACCACATTCACCAAAGTGTGGACACACAGGTTCACGTTCACTTAGGCCAGTGATTTTCTGGTTATAGAATTGTTTTAATTGTTTGTTGCTGTCGATACTCACGCTGAATGATACTACAAATGCGCTGGTTATTTGCGTAACATTAGTGTTTCTGTCTATACTGTACTTGAGAAGTTTTTCTCACCTGCCCATTGCGCTGAATACTCCGCGCAAATAGTTTTATTTCTTATTATGTTTATCCCCGGATAAACCAAGCTACTTATGGCAGACAACAAATCCAATGTTAGCAAGGACAACAAGCCTGCTAATCAGAAAGGAGGACAATCGTCATCGCAAACTAACCGCGATAACATGCGTAACTTACTGTTGATATTGGGTATCACTATATTATTGATTTTGGCAGTAATCTTGATCGCATCTCTCATTTCTGGCATCGCCAATAATGCGAATAATAATGGTCAGGTGTCATCCGACACTACTACCAACGGCAGTACTACTAACAACAATGCTACCAATGGCAATAGCACTACTACCAATACTGATACTAATACAGGAACCACTACTAACAACGCCACGACCCCTGGATCTACCAATGGCAGCACTACAACTCCAGCAGATACTACTGGAACCGCTACTACAGGTACTACCAGCGCTAGTGATACAAGTTCCACATCAGCTTCTACCAGCTATACATTCACAGCCGGCAGTGGAGACAGCGTCAGCTGGCTCGCTAGACGCGCTATGTATGCATATATGGGAGATCGCAAGTTAGGATTAGATCGTGGTCAAAGATTGTATTTCGAGACTTTGCTAACTCAACAAAGTAACCCATCGGGTCTACATGTCGGAGAAACTCGCACATTCAGTGCTAGCAGCATGGATCAAATATTCTCCGCGGCTGCAAATCTATCTAGCGGACAATTGTCCGCCTGGACCACTCTCGCTGTGCAGTCAGGATATGTGTAATTGAAGTAAACTCTGGTTCTTATGCAGATGGGCTGGTAAGCCATTGGCTACCAGCCCAATTTTGTCCTAATACAGTCCGCCCATCAACTCAGTGTCGTTTGCAAGTACCCATGACTCCTGTTCGAAGCCAGGGACTTCATAGAAAGTTCTGAGTTTGCCTTCAAACTCGGTGATGTGAGTTTCCGCAATTTGAAATTGCTTGCCGAATGGCAGATATTGCTGAGTCACAATGAGTCCGGCAGCGGTAAACACATGAATTGCTGCACCTTCGGGCACAATCACACGTGCTTCGCTATGGGTTAAAATTTCCAGCGGCATTGTAAATACCTCCACTTATCTTAAGGACAAGGGATTATACCTGATGGGAATTAGATTATTCTACAAACAACAGCAAACTCTTGAGGTAGTCATTCTCCTCCATGAAAATGTTTAGCGGATGATCGGACGCCAGGCGATGACGCTGCAAAATTCTCACCTGTCTACCCACAGACTTCGCAGCCTGCATCACAATGTTGGTGAACTGGGCTTCGTCAACATGGTATGAGCATGAACACGTAAGCAACATTGAGCCGTGGGGCATATTTTTTAGTGCTGCACGGTTAATCTCCCGGTAACCAGTCAACGCTTTGCCCACATCTACTTTCTTCTTAGCAAATGCTGGCGGATCTAAGATCACGATATCGTAATCTAGCGGATGGTCATGCAGAAATTTGAATACATCTTCAGCAAAGAAACCGTGGTTAGCTTTATCCAAACCGTTGAGCTCAAAGTTTTTCTCCGCCTGCTGGATTACTTCTGCAGAAATATCTACGGAGTCGACTTTGGCAGCACCAGCTTTAGCCGCATACAACGAGAAACCACCGGTATATGAAAAACAATTTAGTAACTTCTTCCCGGGAATTAAGCTGGCAATATAGCTACGCATTTCTCTCTGGTCTAGGTACAGTCCAGTTTTGTGCGACTTTACGATATCTACGCCGAACAGCACATCATTTTCTTTGACGATAGTTACAGGCTCGGCCATTTCGCCGTAGACGACACCCTGGCTAAATTCTA
>CAYXSB010000097.1:0-3400 GCA_964466865.1 uncultured Candidatus Saccharibacteria bacterium | reverse complement strand
TGCTTGTTTCGATACCGCACCATCGTAAGCGTTGACCCCGACGCAATCGTAATTGCTGGCATTAAACTTACCGCTGCCAAAGTATGCCTTTAGCTCAGTTTCAATTGTGGGTGTACCCGGGTTAAATACGGACGTAGTAACTTTGACTTTGCCCGCAGACCTCAGTCCACTCATGGCAGAAGCACAAGCTGCGGACCATTCCGCCTCTTTGCCAGCATCTGCACCTCCCTGGCCAGCGTCTAAGTACTCCGAATTTGGCTCGTTGTGTCCGCAGATCACGAACGGTGCAATTCCTTTAGCCGCACATGAGTTGGCACCATTAATAATGCTGGTGTAGGCAGCAGCTTGGTCACTACCGCTAGTAAAGCCGCAGTTGCCAGTTACGCAAGAGCGAATTACTGGTGTCATACCTTGATCACACATGCTGTTGGCGTCACTAGTGGCTGCGCCAGCGCCGTTTTTGTCGGTAATTATGACCAGCCCATATCCGTATCCCAGTCCGCCAGCTTTGCTGATATTCCCAGTGCCCACACTGGCATACGAGGCGAAGTTTATCCCCACCTTACATGTACCTGGGCTGACGGTAACTGCATGTGGAGGCGCGCTATCAGGTGAAGTCACAGTTGGTGTCAGCAGTTGATCGGCCACGCTCTTGGCAAACACCACAGCTTCTACAGAATGGTCGTCGGCAAATGCACCGTAGTCATAAGACAAGCGCTCTCGTAGATTGTCACCGAAGTTAGTGTCCGGTTGAGTACTCGGACCGTAATCTAATATAATAGAGCGCACATTCAGCTTGGCTCCGTCATTAGTCTGCCTCACCCAGTGTCCCGCCTTAAAGAAACTATTCTCTGGTCCAAATTCATCATAGAAAGCGTAACCACGGCGAATATATGGCGAAACTTTGGTGCCATAATCGACATCAAAGTTCTTAATTCCCACGAGTAAGATATCGAATTTCTCCAGGGCCGCACCGGTAGTCTCAAATACTTTTACTTCATCTTGTCTGGAGCCCACAAACGGGTCTTCTGGGTTCATGAACTTGCCGGTAGAGCTTTGGTCATTGGCATCACCTGGGTTGAACACTTTTAGTTCCGGCGTGGCCAGGACGATGTCATTATTATCTTTAAGTTTATCGGCCACGCCTTCAGCGATAGTCTTCATATTCGTCCAATCGCCGCCGAAGTCGACGATGCGTGGCGCCGTTGCGGCCACGAACTTTTTGCCGACACCAGCTTTCTGATTTACTTTGGTATAGAAACTCGCAACCACATCGATGCTTTTCTCGTTGTTTTGCAAAGTGATAATCGGCATTAAGTGATTACCATATGCCAGACTCACCAAAGCAGCGGTGTTGGCAATGTCTGCATCGGTCATTTTGCTCACAGTGATCTGGAAATACCCCATACCTAGAGAATATAGTTCCTTCATCATTGCTCCCTGCTGATCCAGATCGCTCTGGCCGAAAGCAGTACCGTTAGTGGAGGCGCCATAGTCTAGGCCTAGTTTGTTTTGACAGGTGTTGTAGTTATCGAAGACTGCGGACAGATGTCCTTGGGGAGTAGCGGTTGTCGCGCCCAACACTTGAAATACAGTGCCCAAGTTACTCCCAGCGGTAACTGTGCTGAGATTAATGTTCAAGCCACCTAAATCTTTGCCGAGTTGCAAGGTTGCCAGGATAGTGATGGTGACCAGCATCAATTTCATCCACAGCGGAATTGGCTGCTTAGGTGTAACCGTTTGTGCAGCGTCTGGATCTGTATGCATATTTGATCTTTTCTATCATACAAGAACTACGCGCAGATGGCGACAACTTGCTGCGAAAGTGATACTATCGGCGGTGATCGCTACTATTGGAGATATTATTTCAGTGATTATTGGCACAATTGCAGGACTAGTACTGTTGACCTTGGCAATTCCTATTTTTATCGCTGTCATGACTTTCCAAATACTCGTATCCATCATCAAGTCTCTACGACATACACTCAGTCGCATATTTCCCCATTCTGCAGTTGTAGTTTAAACCCGCGACTTCTTCTATAATGATCATAACTAGAAACTAAAGCACATGACCGATCTGAATATTTACGGCTCTCCACAACCTTTCCGCTGGACGCATGACTTTCTAATCAGAATTTTAGGCACCGGAAACTTGCCTCTAATTACCGACCCATTGTTGCTGAATGCATTTCGCTCCATCGATCGTGCGCATTTCGTGCCAGAAGACCAGCAAGAGAGCGCCTATACTGATCGCAATGTGCCCTTGGAATACGACGAAGTTCTCACCAACCCCACCACCATCGCCCGCATGCTGCAGCAACTGCGTCCTATATATGGTGGTAACTACCTTGAGCTAGGCGGCGGCACTGGTTACGTGGCGGCAATTCTAGGATTCGTTGCCGGTGACAAAGGCAAAGTTTACAGTTTAGAGCGGGTTCAATGGCTATGGGAGCACGCTCGAGCTAGCCTGCGCAATTATCCTCAACTAAAAAATACTGAAGTTCTCCTGCGTGATGGACGCCTGGGACTTGCCGACAAAGGTCCGTATGATGGAATTGTAGTGTCATTTGTATGGGATGACTTCGATCAGATCTTGCTCCCGCAGCTTAAAATCGGAGGCAAGTTGTTAATCCCGACTTCGGACCATACATTGCGTATGGTAGAGAAATTAGCAGATGAAGAATATGTCGAAGAGATAATTCCGGAGTTTAGCGCCTACGGGTTTGGCAAAGTCAAAGAAGGAATCGCGTGATCCACCCGAAGGGTCCACGTTGTAGGCTAGATCGTTAGCAAGTTCTAAGTTATAATTCTTTAGCACTCCCATATAGTAAGTGCTAACTACATTTTGTACTTAAGATTAACCGCAAATGAATCTTGTCGATCTATTCTCCGAACGCACCAACGAAGCTATTCAGCTAGCTGCAGCCACCGCCGTCGAACACAAACAACGCAGCATCGATACTGAACACTTGCTGTTTGCCTTGACCAAGGATGAGATGGTAATGAAGCGTGTACTCAAGGACCTCGGCATCAAGCCTGAAGAACTAGCAAATCAAATCGAACGCCAAATGAGCGTTGGTACTTATACCGACTCCAATCCTACACTTAGCCCCCGTGCCAGCCATGTAATCCAGGCTGCTTATCAAGAAGCTTTAGAACTCGGTCACAATTACATTGGCACTGAGCATCTATTCTTGGCTCTAATTCAGGAAAATGAAGGTCTGGCAGCACAGTTACTACACAAATACGCCATCACCCATTCCAGTGCTCGCCAAGCAGTAGTTAAAGTAGTCGGTGAAGGTGATGCTGAAGGTACCGCAGCCGCTACAGAAAGCGCAACTCCAACTTTAGATGAATTCTCCAAAGATCTTACCGAAATGGCCAGCCATGACAAAATTCA
>CAYXSB010000096.1:0-3454 GCA_964466865.1 uncultured Candidatus Saccharibacteria bacterium | reverse complement strand
CCGTCACCTTTTTCTCATTCTTTCCTTGATTCTCCCTGTCCTATAGTATATAATATATGCAACGATAAACAGGAGGCCACCATGGCTACGTTGCAGCTGTTGAACATTGTCACTATCAAGAACGCCTCGGCTCGCACCAGAAAAGTCGACCAGCTATCAGACATCATGCTTAAGCCAGCACTGTCACCAACGCAAGCCGCAGAGGCTAAAGCAGGTGACGTATGGTACGTCGTGCAAACTGCCGATGACAAGCTGATCGCCTGTACACTGAGCGATAGGGAAACCACCCCTGGTGAAGCCATTGTCGGCGAGCTGATAGGGCTGTATTCAGCGAAATAGTTATACCTGTTATCTTAGGGCGAGCACCATGTGCTCGCCCTAATTGTTGGTTTATGGTAACTTTGTGCCATGCAGAAGCCTGAACACACAGACATACAAGAGACCTTCATTACCGAAACTAACGCTCGCTACTTGGGAGTTGATACTACTGAATTAATGACTACCGCTGGCGACCAAATCTCAGAATTACTATTAAAGAAATACGGCAAGTTCCCCAGCTATGCGTTTGTGTGCGGTCTGGGAAACAATGGCGGCGATGGCATGGCTACCGCCCGGCAACTTGCTCCCCGCGTCGGCGGACAAGTAACTGTGTACTTAGTTGGTAGAGCTAAAGACATTACTACCGATGCCGCTACTCACCAGTGGGAATTGCTGCAGCAAGCTACAGATCAAAATCCCAATCTAACCGTCAAGCAAGACGTATTTGCTCCTGATGTCGCTTTGCATCATGTAATTATTGAGTGTCTGTCTGGTACCGGACGCAAAGGTGATATCAAAAAAAGATTTCGCGACGTAATAAAGCGCACCAGCCATTTCCGGCAACATTTGGTAGCTCTGGACAGCCCTGTCCCTGGTTACACTTGGGAATTGTCCATTTCGCTCATGTATCCCAAAACTCCCGACGCCAAAGTCATCCAACTTGAACTACCGTCACAAGTCTATTCATATACCGGACCAGGTGAAGTCAAAGCCTTGTTCCAACCTCGGCGTGATTCTTATAAATCTCAAAACGGGAAATTGCTAATTCTCGGTGGCTCCGATGAATATCATGGAGCGCCACTTCTGGCAGCCCAAGCCGCCAGCAAATACGCAGGTTTAGTTTATTTCTACTCTACCCCGGAAAACGAAGAGTTAATCAAAGGCATGGAGTCGGAGCTGGCTGAATTTATTCAAGTACCTAGTGCTAAATTAGGTGAAGCGGTGACTCAAGTTGACGCAGTATTAGTCGGTAACGGCTGGGAAGATAACATCATCAATAAAGCCTTATTAAATTACCTCCTGGCTAACTTCCCCCAGCAAAAGTTCATAATCGATGCCACTGCCATCGGCATGGCGGACTTAGATCTGGTTAAAAAACATGGAAACGTGTTGTTCACGCCGCACCGTGGTGAATTACCGCGGCTGCTACAAGTGGACGCTAAAGCCAGCACTGAGGCGCTTGAAGGCCGACTACGTAGATTTACTGCAGAATTTCACTGCTATGTGAACTTAAAAAGTAGCATCAGCTTGATGTTCGGCAAGAATCCATTCACAGGGGAAATTGATATGCGCATTAACAAAACCGGCAATCGCGGCATGGCCAAAGGTGGTTCCGGAGACGAGCTGGCAGGAATTACTGCGGCGTTTGCAACTAAAAATGATCTGTGGCTAAGCATGACGGCCGGTGCATTTATTTCCGGACTAGCCGGGGATCTCGCCCAGAATCAGTATGGCTATATGTTCTCCCCAACTGATACAATTGCCTGCCTACAACAGGCTTGGCAGTACTGCCAAGAATTCTAATTTCAGCGGTCACACATGGAAACATATTCTGATATTCAAGGTCTGTCTGCAGATGAAGTTCAACAACAGCAAGCTCTCGGGCTAACTAATACTTCTTTCGATAATTACAGCACGTCTTACACCCGGATCGTAATCCGCAACGTGTTCAATATTATTAACGTCGTGGTATTTCCGTTAATGATCATTCTCGGAATTTTCCAGCTGTACATTCAGGTATTCTCATTCTCGACATTTCTCATTATCAATACCCTAGTCTCTATAATTGACGAAGTCAGAGTAAAACGCCAAATTGATAAACTCAAAGTCCAATTCCAACAAACTACACTGGTGATTCGCAATGGCCGAAAACAAACTATCCCAGTATCTCAAGTAGTGCAAGGTGACTCCGTCTATGGTCAAGAAGGCGAAGGCATCATCGCCGATGGCGAGATTCAAGCCGCCAATTACTTGCAAGTAGACGAGTCAGTTTTAACTGGAGAATCCAACTATATTGAGAAGCAGCAGGGAGAGAAGTTGCTAGCAGGCAGCTTTATCGTCACTGGTAACTGCGTGTACACCGTCACTGAAGTCGGCAAAAGCAACTATCTTAATCAGTTAGGGCAAGAAACCTTACGGTTTAAAACCGCCAAAAGCTCTCTGCAACGCGACGGTGATCGCGTCATCGCGTTTCTGGTTGGTTTGGCCATTATTCTAGCTTTGCTAAACCTCTTAACTACAAATGATCGTGGACTACTGCTTACTGATCGACTACTAAGTATCACCACTATTGTGTCACTGATCATCCCCCAGACTTTAGTATTCTTATTCACGCTTAGTTTCACCATATCTATCGTTAAGCTTTACCGCAAAGGCGTGCTGGTACGAAAAGGTGGCAGCATTCAAGAGCTCGCCGACATTGACGTAATTTGTTTCGATAAAACCGGTACCATTACTACTAACGATATGAAGATCGCTGCTGTCAAAGAGTTTGGTCTCGACGCCAATTTGGCAGGTAGCATTTACAGCGCTGTCACACCTCAGATTGTCGGTGTCACCAAGACGCAACTGTTGTTGCATCAGTACTTTGGCAAATTCAAGCCAGTGAAAGTAACTGACTTTGATCAAGTGCCTTTTACTTCCAAGCAGAAATACAGTCTGCTATATGGTAAGCACGGAGATAAGAATTTCAAGCTGGCATTCGGAGCCGCCAGCGTACTACTACCACACATAGGCAGTAGCCAGCGCGAAACCGTAAGTAAGTTCATCACCAGCCAAGAGCAAGCTGGCAACAGAGTGTTAGTAGGAATATTTACAGACAATAGTTCTCAGTCCGACTGGAAAGCACTACCGCAGACTGATCAAGTAATAGTGTTCGCCATCGAAGAAACACTAAATCCAGGTATCAATAAGCTGCTCGAAGGTCTTGCTAGCCAAGATATTCAAGTGAAAATCATCTCTGGGGATAGCTTGACTGCAGTCGGACGCATCGCTCAAAAGATAAATATTCCCGCTGATCAGATCACAGACTTAAGTGTCGAGCGTCCGCGACTGGCACAGCTGGCTGTCGAAAAAACTATATTCACTCGAGCTAATCCTGAAGATAAAGTTACTATTATTCGAGCTTTGATGGCAA
>CAYXSB010000095.1:1601-3506 GCA_964466865.1 uncultured Candidatus Saccharibacteria bacterium | reverse complement strand
CCTGATCCGGTACCAATCTCAAGAATGCTTATGCCACTGACAAACGCGGCTGAATCGATTGCGAGCTGTACCAGCTGCTCGGTCTCGGGTCGTGGGATTAATACTGCAGGCGTAACTTTGATAGGTGTGCCGCGAAACATGGAGTAACCGACTACATAATCAAACGGTATACCTGCGTTTAGATCTGCTAGTTTCTGCGTTAGTAGCTGCTGCTGAGGTTCAGACAATTCTGTATGGGGATTGATAGCGAACACCTCTGTGAGCGAGACGTTGAGTACAGCTGCGAGTAGAGTTCTGCCGTATAACTGGGGGTTACTGCTAGAGCTTAAGACTCGTGTGGCTTCAGCTAACGCTTGGGTTAGGTTCATAATTTGCTGTATTCCCGGCGCAGCTTCAAGTTAACTACTGGCACTACATCTTCTAGATTGCCCTCTAAAATTTCATTGATGTTGAACCAGCTTATGTTTACACGATGGTCGGTGATACGTCCCTGGGGGAAGTTGTAAGTACGAATCTTGGCTGAGCGGTCACCTGATTGAATTGCTTGGGCTCGAATGTCTTTGCTGGCCTTTGATTTCTCTTCTTGCTCCAATGCGTAAAGCTTGCTGATCAAAACTGACATCGCCTTATCTTTATTCTTATGTTGAGATTTACTATCCTGACAGCTAACGGTGATGCCGGTAGGCAAATGCGTGATGCGCACTGCCGAGTCGGTAGTATTTACAGATTGTCCGCCTGGACCGGAAGAACGATAGACATCGATTCTCAAGTCTTTCGGTTCGATGTGGACTTCGGCGGCGGCAACTTCCGGGAGCACCACTACCGAAATTGTCGATGTGTGAATTCTGCCAGCAGATTCGGTTACCGGCACGCGCTGGACACGGTGGACGCCGCTTTCAAATCGTAGTTTTCCATAAGCACCGTGGCCTTCAACGGCAAAGATGACTTCTTTTATCCCGCCTTCATCGTTATAGCTGGTAGATAGCATTTCAGCTTTGAATCCGATTTGAGTGATATAACGTAAGTACATGCGCAGAATTTCATCGGCGAATAAACTCGCTTCTGTACCGCCGGTGCCGGCGCGCACTTCAATGATGGCATTGCTGTCATCGTTATCGAGCTTGGGTAAGGTGAGATTCTCCAGTTCTGAAGCTAGGAGTGGAATAGTGATTTCGAACTCTGCGTTATTGGTTTTTGCTAATTCCCCTAAATCAGGGTCGGCAAACAGTTCAAAGTTTTGTTTATATTCAGATAGTTGGTGCTGGAGTTTGTCCCACAGCGTGAGAATGGTCTCGAGGTGCTTATATTCCGTAGTAAGTCTGCCGGCTGCCCGATAGTCGCCTTGCACAGTGGGATCGAGCAGTTCTTTGCCGATCTGCTCGAAACGCTGCCGCTTAGCTTCGATTTGGATATCTGGGATCTCAAACTCCATAGTTGGTGCCACCTAAGATTAGGTATTTTATCAGTTTAGACTGGGGAAAGAGTATCTAGCTTTGCAAATCTTTCAGCATGTCCTTCAGGGTTACCTTAGGTGCAGCTGAGATCTCATTTACGCTTGAGCCTTTGCGCTCTTGAGCTTTCTGACGCTTCTTGATTACCAAGTTAGAATTGGCGGCTTCAGTGCGTTTGCGGAATTTGTCTACCAAGTTGTCGGTGTCGACTAACTGACCGGTCTTGCCTGTGTAGAAAGGGTGACAATTTGAGCATACTTCAACAGTCAACTCATCAACAGTAGAACCGGCTGTATATACGGTTTTGCATGAGTTGCAGGTGACTGTAGCTTTTGGATTGTACTTAGGATGAATTCCGGTTTTCATAGCTGCTGATTATAACAGATGTTGTTGTTCTGGCAAATCCTATTTACCAGTGGGACTAATGTGGGATGAGCTAACAGAAGCTTGGAAA
>CAYXSB010000095.1:0-1501 GCA_964466865.1 uncultured Candidatus Saccharibacteria bacterium | reverse complement strand
CTTCTATGATTTAGTGTACAGAAGGCGAGCTTAAGTAACACGAAATACACGGTTGTGTGTTGTTGGTATATAATTTGTCTGATATTCTAAATTACTCCCAAAATACTTATTAACTCATTCAGCTATGCAAATTAAATTAGCTTCTAAGGAGCTGGTGGAACTGTCGGGTAATAACGGTTCAGCTCTGATCGCCTTTCCAGACGCGAAAGTTCCGGATATTTCAGGTTTGATTTTTGGTCCGCATATTATGCCTACTGTAGTTAGCCGTCCGGGTGAATATGAATTCGCTGAGGTAGGAATGCAGGCATTGGAGACCAAGGCCGAGCATGTAGGTGTGGCTGAGCTATATAACGTAGAAATTGAGGGCATAGACACTTTGTTTGTGATGGACGGATTTGGTGACTTAGGCAAAGAGGACTGGGATTTGATCGGTGACGTAGAGGTAATGGTGGTAAGTTTGCGCAATAAGCCACAAGGTTTGGAGAAACTTATCAATAGAATGATTCCTTATGTCGTGATTGCTATAGACGCTGAATCTGAAGCTGAGGCGGAGAAGCTCTTGGGCTTAAAGCCACTTACTAGCAATGATAAGTTCAAGTTTACGGACAAAGACTTCTTAGCAGAAGATCCTGCCACCGTTTTGTACTTAATGAAATAATGCCGGCACGCGTCCCACCCCAAAATCTGGAGGCTGAGCGGAGTGTGTTGGGAGCTATCCTGATCGATACTGACTCCATCAGCCGCGTGGGCGATATTTTAAAGCCGGAGCATTTTTATGCGCCGCAAAATGCAATTATTTACGAAGCCATCATTGATTTGTACCAGTCGGCAAAGCCGATTGATGTAGTGACTTTGACTTCGGCACTTAACCGCATGAAAAAATTGAGTCAAGTCGGTGGTAGCGCATACTTGTCAGAGTTAATCGCGGCGGTGCCGACTTCGGCACACGTGGAAGAGTATGCCAAGTTGGTAAAGGAGACTAGTGTCAGACGCCGGTTGATCAGTTATGCATCTAAGCTAGACGAGCAGGCCAGAGTAGAGGACAAACACCTAGATGAACTGTTGGATGCAGTAGAGGGTGAGATTTTCTCCTTATCTCAAGACAATACCCAAAAGACTTTCATGCATGCCAAGCAATTGCTGGAAATGTTGTGGGAAAAGACCGAAGAGTATGCCAAAAATCCTGGTGCCATTCGCGGTATTCCTACTGGCTGGCACGCGCTCGACGAGGTATTGGGCGGACTGCACAATTCTGACCTGGTGATTATTGCGGCACGTCCTTCTGTAGGTAAAAGCTCGTTCGCGTTTGATATTGCCAGGCGGGCAGCGGTGGAGCAGGGCAAGTCAGTAGCTATATTCTCTCTGGAAATGCCGGAAATCCAAGTGATTGAAAGAATTTTGGGTCAGCAGATTGACGTATCGGCGTTTGAATTACGCACTGGCAAATATTCCGAAGCCGTGTGGCAAAGGTATACCGAAGGCGCTGGCAAACTTTCAGAAT
>CAYXSB010000094.1:0-3575 GCA_964466865.1 uncultured Candidatus Saccharibacteria bacterium | reverse complement strand
GTTGATTTTACCACTCACTGTAGAATGGTGATATACCCTATATTATAAATTCTAAATAAATAAATTTCGCGGCAGCTGCGAATATCATTTATGAGCAATGATCTTGTGAGATTTCCCTTGCAAGATGTTTGTGATATACTCCCATAACATCGGCGCAGTAACTACTGCAGTATGTATGAAAGTTTGAGGATACTTAGATGGCCGGTTCAAGGGATGAAGGTACGAGTTTTGGTGATCTCGCCGTCACAGCGCAAGATACGATGAATGATGGCGCGGTTGCCAACGTCCTTCGAGGGGCTTCGTACGAAATCGAAATCCGTGCGGAGGGTTGTTTCCAGTTTGAGGATGGTCAAGAGGTTTGGTTGGTGGTTATGCCTTCGATACTCGGACTCACGCTGGAAAAGCGGGCCGAGCTAAAGGCAGAACGCCGCATCCACAGACGGCCCGTTGAGTTCGCAACGGTAGCTTCGGCTCCGGGACAAAAGTTCCTGAAAAGCCGAAACTTAGTGGTTGAATAAACCACACGAACAATTAAATAAAGAGGGCAACCCGCGTGGTTGCCCTTCTCTTCCCAGATGAAACTTTCTTATCCCCGCTTTGACATCATATAACTCTTAGCTGTATCCAGCGTCGCAATGGCGACTAATGTGACTAGTGAAGCTACGAACCATACTCCCAGAACGGTTAGTCCCAAAGTTTGCTCGCGGTTCTCTATTTCTCGCAATGATCGTGATGCTAGTACAAAGCCAGTGCTATTCCCATGGTAATACACCACTACAGTCGCGCTGCGCACACCAGTCTGTGGCTGCCAAGTAAATCTGTCCTCAGTATTTTGACGAGCGTAATCAAACACTCCCGATGGTGGTACTGGCGTGTGTCCATTGAGCTGACCACTGCCAGTCATCACCGCACCGGTATTATCATAAATAACTATAAATGGAGCCAAACTATTGGCCATATCGACTTTGTCGATCGGAATAAACTGACTGGGGTCTTTGCCCGCTGCCAATTGCATGGCTGCGTCTTCGGCCATTTGAATCTGCGGATCGTTGGCTGTTTGACGATAATTCTGCTGAACGGTGAGATAAACCAGCCCGCACAAAATCGTAATGACTAATACTAATGGGATCCAGAATCTTAATACTGCAAAGATAAGGTGGTTAGGTGAAGTGGTGTTCATACTCTAGTATACACCTGCACGGAGGGCCAAATAACAAATTACAAAATACAAATAAGCAACAAATGACAAATTTCAGGCCATACTTCGTCAGGCTCAGCATGACAGGGTACTTCGTGTCCGCTGGCAGACTATTCCGTGTCACCCTGAGCCTGACGAAGGGCGCTTGTAATTTCTGATAGCAAGTAGATTATGAGCAACAGCACGAGCCCAATGTACATGTAGTTCCAGCTGACGCTATTAAACTGTACAAACACCACGAAGCTTAAACATAGAAATGCCAACAACGATTTCCAAGTTTTCAATTTCCACAATGCTAGCAATCCCACGAGTGCAGTGGCTAATAATTGAATTGGCAGTAACAAGTTAGCAAATCCGTAAACTTCAACCAACGGAGTTAAATGAATTGTGGACGCAGCATAAGCGGCTTTGGCAATTTCTCCAGCATAGAATCCAAATGCTTGCTGCACGTACGCATGAGGGTCAGGAAGAATGAATATTGATAGCAATCCTGCCCCAATGATTACAGCCGGCAGCATAATTTTAACTGCTTGCATGAAGCTATATTTTCTCCATAAGTACACAGCTACAAACGGAGTGAATAGCCAGAACCAGACTTGGGTAAAGATACCGAGGCCCCAAACTACAGCGAAGAGCCACTTGCGTTGTATATACAGTAAGTACAAGCTAGCACTCAATAAAAACCAGTAAGCTGGCTCATATAAATCATGGCGTGCATGACGGTAAGGAAGCAACAAAAATAGCGAGATGGCGACATAAGTGAAGAGAAACTTTTTGTCGAATTTGATTTCTCGCAGTCTTGGATAAGCAAACTTCAGCAGCACGAATCCAGTTAGGAGGCTGAAAATTATAGACATCCAGCGAATATCAAATCCCAGAGCGAACGCTGGCCAGAAGCTCAAAGTTGTACCCGGTTGGCGTACGGCTTGGGTCAATACACCATTATCCAACAGAAAATACTGATAAATATTCTGACCGTGGGCCAACGCTTCTAATTGCTTAAGAATAATCGGTAATAAGTCTGAAGTATTTGCCGAAATTTGATAATACAAAATCGGTATCAGCAGCAAAATGAATGTGGCCGCGAATAACCCGACTAATGCTAGCTTTGGCTTACGCAGAATCAAAGGAATCACTAGCAATGGAATTGTAATGATAGCGAAGACAATGGCTTGTGTAATACCGAAGTGAAAATAATCAGGGAAGGTATGTGATGCAGAATAATGCAATGCCAGAATCGATATAGTTAGCAAGGAAACAACAATTGCGGTCATTGTCACGCCGGACTTGATCCGGCGTCTAGCGCTAGATTCGCGTTCATCTTTCGTCAAGCTCAGGATGGCAGAATTAAACTTTCGCAAAGGTTGGACAACTGCCTGCGGACGAAAGAATAGATACAGCAGGAAAAATAATATTACCACTTGCAACACCAGCAACCATGCCCACAAATGTGGCTCGAGATTCCCCGGAAATGGAAAGAATCCATCACGACGAATGCTGAGAATCCCAACTAGCAAAGCAATTATTAACAAGCGGATTGTGGTGAGTTTAGACATAGTATTCGCCACTATAAATGATGCGGCCTCTCGATGTCGAGAGGCCGGCGTGTCAGGGAGTAATGACGGGGAGAAATGTCAGCAGGTCTAGGTCCGGGTATCTTTTGAGATACCACATCCGTGCCAGCTTCACGATCAGGATTAATTCCATCTGGACCACAGGGTACCTACCCCGAATGATCTGGCGGCGCTGCCGACTCACGTTTAAGGTGTAGTCGGTATCAAGCATGATTGCGCCTTGCACAATTGGCTCATTGGGAATGGGTAGTTGTCTGTGTGCCGTCCACTGTCGCACCAGCGACTTTGCCGGATCGCCTATCTGTTCGGCGATATAGAGGCTTGCTGGTGGCAGGCCGGTATAGAACCATTCTGTGGTGGGCTGTAGCGTGTATACGATCTCGGTTGATTGGATGCGAGACCACAAATCTTCAGGATCGTGTGGTCTGTTGCCTTGGCAGATAAGTCTACCCAGCTCTTTTCTGTAATTCATGTTTCCTCCACTGACTTCAATGAACGGTGGATTATACCAGTAATTATGGAAAATGCAGTGATGCGGCAATGTAAAGAGGTGAGCAATTGCTCACCTCTTGTCGTTAGTGCACGGTCTTGCCTGGCTGGACATGGATCACCATGCCTGGCTCGTACTCATACACAGCTGGTACGCCGGTGCGATCTGCCTGTGCTTGGACTTCTGCCGGGACCTCGTCTTTACCGGTCTCTAACCGGTTTACCATTTGCAGGATTGCGCGCTTGGCTTTCTCCTCTGCCGCTGGCTTGACGAATTCGTCGGCGATCAGATCAAACACGATGGTACCCGCCAG
>CAYXSB010000093.1:0-3589 GCA_964466865.1 uncultured Candidatus Saccharibacteria bacterium | reverse complement strand
GATCAATCCTAACCCAAGTAGGTTCAATAGTAAGTCCGCAATTAAGCCGGCTCCCATTAGCGCCCCCGGCGTTAGCGTCGAATCCAGAGTCACCTGCTGACCAGGCACAGCAGTTATTTGCAGCTGCTTTGTTTGATAACCAGGGAAGCTGAATTCCACAGTATGTTGACCGACTGGGAAGCTGTTCAGCCTGCCACCGATGTCTCCCAGGTCCACTCCATCAATCTTCATGCTAGTGCCAAAGAATGGCAGCCACCCAGAATATGTCATGGCTGTAGGCTGATCCACGCTGCCGACTGGCAGCTTGTACGACACAGTAAAGTTTCCGGTATCACCAATGTCTTGGGCTGTAAGTGTAAGTACATTCGCGCTTACTTCCGCATCGTATTTAAGGTCGAAGTCGGTATACACTTGCAGAATGCTATCTGCGGTATCTGCGATTACATTTGTAGGAAATGTGATGGTAATTTTAGTGGCTGACACATCGCCACCGCGGGTATCGGGTAACGCATTCCAATATAGATAAGGTGACACACTGCCGGCAGCACCGATAAAGCCCACAGATCCGTAAAGTCTGTACTTAATCTTCCAAACGAAATTCTGCGAGCCATCGAACACTTGGCCATTTGGCCATACAGTCCATTTGATGTCGAAGAAGCTAGAGCCAGAATCCTGATCGGTAATATCTCCTACCGTGTATGCAGAGGGATCAACTAACTTGTCATTGCCGTCATAAACCCCGACCAAACTCAGCCGTTCAAATCCACCGCAGGTTTGACCTGATGAGATGCAGTATTGGGTTAAGCTAGGATTATTTAGAGTAATCTGACGATCGACGCCATGAAATAAACCTACGAAGTTGTAGGTCAGAGTTTCAGTGACATCGACTGCGGAGTCTTTATTGACGTTGATATCAACGTCATAGTGAGGATAAGTAAATGACGCAGCATAGACAGTTACCGCGCCCAGGCCCAGCCATAGTCCCATGGTAACCGCAGTTACCACTAGGACCTTCAGCAGACGCTGTGGGCGAAGTAAGTTTGTACGCATATCGCTTATTTGGCGGCGCTATCGCTGGTAAAGTCTACTTTCACGTTCTCGCGTTCAGCTGGAGTCTGCACCTCAAAGAATTGACGAGGCTTCAGATTCAAGAATCCGGCAATTACATTGTTGGGGAATACCACAATCTTGGTATTCAAATCACGAACTACACCATTGTAGTAACGGCGAGCACCTTCTAATTCGGTCTCGATTTCCTGTAGGGAATCTTGCAACTTCATGAAATTCTCGTTGGCTTTTAATTCTGGATAATTCTCAGCAACAGCAAACAACGTCTTCAAGGTCGAACGGAATTCTCCCTCCATCTTGCCCAATTCTTCAGGACTATTGGTGTTCATCATCCCGGAACGTAGCTGAGCGACTTTCTCGAAGATGTCAGTCTCATGCTTAGCGTAACCTTTGACGGTTTCTACCAAGTTAGGAATTAAATCAAACCGCTTCTTTAACTGTACATCAATTCCGCTCCAAGCTTCATCGACTAATACCACCAACCGCTGAATGCTGTTGTACAGGCCGACACCAAATAGTAATGCTCCAACAACTACAACTCCCACAATACACAAACACGCTAACAAGATGATTGCAAAAATACTCATAATTAAGACTATTGATAAATATTCCTAATTATAGATCAAAATTGCCCATACACAAGCAATAACTTTCTACTGATTTGAGTATAATTAATCACCATGTCTCTAGGAGAACCCCGAGACCCGATCTACAACTTGGCCAAGATTGGTTATAGTTTTTTTGCGGCCAGCAAACAGCTGGTCACCAAGTTCCGGGATCCTGCTGGCTGGTACGTCGAAGCAGCCGATGTCATTTACTATATTGCTGACTACGCGGATTATTGTTTGGCACGCTACAAATACTGGGGATACTTACCTATCGGTTTGAACACTCGCAATCTGATCACAACCAGTGAAGCCCTGCATAAACTAATCCGTTGGTCTGAAGAAGCTGATAGCTATCGCTACCGCAAACAAACTCCCGTTACGCTCACTCTAGATATGATTAACGATGTGCACCGCGAATCCATGCTACTGCTCAGCAGCAGAATCAGAGAATTGGGAATTACACTAAATCATTGGGGATTAGAATTTGGCGCTGGTCACACCCAGAGCCAAGAAGGCATCGAACCTCGGGAAACTATAGATACCTGGGGAATTCCGTTAGCAATTGCCGAGCCACAAGAGTCAGACTTCACTGTCAAAACTACTACCAATCCTTACTATCTGGACCTGCTGGATTATCACAATAACCTGGATCAAAAAGTGGAAGATATAGCTTTTGACTTAAATATGGAGTTGCAAGCCGTAGAGATGCTATTAGGATTTCTGCGTCACGCAGATAGGGAAATTTAATTACATACCGAGGGGGGGACTCGAACCCCCACACCCTTGCGGGCACATGCACCTGAAGCATGCGTGTCTACCAATTCCACCACCCCGGCATACATTTACTCACTGCGTTCGCAAATGCAGTAATTAGTAGTCAGTACTTAGTCATTAGTGCTTGATATACGCTTGAGTAAACTTCTCCAAGTACTAATTACTATTCCTGGCACTGGAACTACCCTTTTCACTTGCGTGGCAATTTTAACACTAATGTCATTGATTCTCACAGCAATTCGACTTAACTGGTATACTTAATACGCTTAGATAAGCTTTCATCAGAAATGCGCAAACAAGTATTAGTATTGTTCGGTGGCGTATCCCCGGAGCATGAGGTCTCTGTAATTACAGGTCTTCAAGTATTAGAAAATATCGATCGTGTTGAATATGAGCCTTTGGCAGTTTACGTAAACAAGGCTGGAGAATTTATCTTCATGCCAGAATTGCGCAAGCGCCAAAACTTTGTACCCACCTCGGGCAAGCGAATTACATTCGGCAGAGATGATAAAGGCGGATACGTGCAGGTTTCTGGTTTCGGCGGCAGTAAATATTATCCTTACAGCGCATATCTAGCATTTCATGGAGGCATCGGTGAAGCTGGCCCCGTCCAGGGCATGTTGGGGACTTTCGCCATTCCTTTCACCTCCGCTAATCAGGAAGCATCAGTTCTGACCATGAACAAAAAACTGACTAAAGATATTATGCTGCAGGCAGGAATTGAAAGTGTCCCTGGAATAAGCCTATTCTCCAGTGAAATTCTCGCTAATGCGGAATCTCAAGCTAAGAAGGTCCAAGCAGAATTGCAATTACCCGTAATTATCAAGCCAGTGCACCTAGGATCAAGCATCGGAATCAAGGTGGCACACTCGGATGTTGAGCTAGAGAAATACTTATTGGAAGCAGCTCACGTCGATTCCGAGATTCTAGTCGAGAAGTTCTTATCTGGCTTTACGGAATACAATTGTGCAGTCAGATTGATTGATGGCAAGCTAGAAGCTAGCGAAGTTGAGCGTCCAGTATCAAAAGATGAAATTCTCAGTTTCGCTGATAAGTATCAACGTGGCGGTAAAAAGACTGGCGATAGCGGCATGGCATCGTTATCTCGAGAACTTCCTGCCAAGATCAGCTTGGAACTG
>CAYXSB010000092.1:0-3683 GCA_964466865.1 uncultured Candidatus Saccharibacteria bacterium | reverse complement strand
AGCTATCAAATTTAAATCGTAGCGGACATTCGATATAAGTATTCAGAGCGGTAGCGCTGAGGCGGAATTCTTTTAGCAATGAAGTTAAATACTCGCGCTCGGCTTCCACATAGTCGGGCAATGGCACCGGGCTAATAGCCAAGCGTAAATCTTCTGCGCTGACTTCATTTATACCAGTCGCATCGGGATAATCTAATAACTTTTTGTCCAGCTCATTGAGAAACTGGCTAGGCACCACTGATTTAGAGCTGTCGCCACTAGAGTATTCTTTAGCATAAGTCAGGAATATGCGTTCTTTAGCTCTGGTCAACGCCACAAACAACAATCGACGCTCGTCTTCATTCTCCAGATCAGCTTCTGACTCTTTGGCCAATTCTGCTTTTTCGCGTTTAGTTTTTACAAATACTTCCTCCGGCAACTTGATGAGATTACGTTTACTATGTCCGCCCCAGTTGCCATCATAAAACTTGATCACGAATACATATTTAAATTCCAGGCCTTTGGCTTTATGCGCCGTCATTAGATGCACGCCCGCGGCGTTGGTTTCTAGCTCCTGCTCGGACACTTGCATGTGGTTTTCTTCCAGCAAGCGCAAGTCAGCCAACAAATCTTCCAGACGCACTTGACGATTTTGCTTATTCAACTGTCGTACATAATTAAAGAATGAAGTCGCTGCATTCACATCTTCCAAATTCACAGTTTCCGTAGCGAAGATGCTGTTGGTGTAGCCGGATTGCAAACCTACGTCTTCCACAAACTGAATCAACAATCTATTTGCCGCCTGCTCCTGCCACAATACAATTTGCCCAGCGAACTCCATAAACTTCTGGGCATCGCCAACTCCAGCCGTAGCCAATAATTCTGGATTAAGAATTACGTCAAACAATGACAACTGTCGATCAGCTGCCATCCGAGTAACTTTAAACACATCCAAGCGTTCGAATTTAAGAAAGTCATAGAATAGAACTTCGAACAGCAACCGATCACGATTTTTATCTCGGAATTGAATTACTTTTAACAAGTTCACCAGTTTGCGCACTACCATTTCATCCAGGACGTTGCGACCAGCTGCTAAGTTAATGGGAATTTCACTGCGCAGCAAAGCTTCAGCAATATCCTCAGCGTCAGCATGCCGACGGTACAAAATGGCAATGTCGTCATAGCTAGCCCCAGCTTCTACCAGCTCAGTTATCTTTTGAATCACCAGCCGGCTTTCCGCATCCTGATTGCTCAGCTCGTAGACTTCGGCCGGATAGTTAGGTACTTCCAGGCCGGCCTTCAAGTCTTTCTTCAATCCATCCATCAAATTGACTAAACGATTGTGGTTATGTCCGATCAGTGAGCCGGCCAAATCCAGTACATTCTGGCTGGAACGGTAGCTAGTGGTGACAGGAATAGTTTGGACTTTGGAGAATTGGTTAGTAAAGAACAGCAAGTTGTCGACGTTTGCTCCCTGGAATCGGTAAATAGCTTGGTCATCGTCACCCACCGCAAATACATTCGGCGACTCATCGAAGCTTCCCAACAGCCGGATAATTTCATTCTGAGCACCGTTGGTATCTTGATATTCGTCCACTAGAATGTACAAATACTGCTCCTGGTACGTCGCCAATAATTCTGCATCTTCACGCATTCGCTGAATTACGAATAGAATCATATCTTCATAATCGTAGAATCCCGACGTCTGCATTTGCTCATTATATTTGGCGTAAATTTCCCCAAGCTCTACATTGCGTTCAGCGACTTTATGATTAGATAGCCATTCGCCAGTCGGCTTGCCAGTCTTGGCATTTAATTTTGGCTGCGCATCTAGCTCTTTTAATTTGTCAGCCGCAATTTCCGCAAAGCTCTCTACCGTCACACCTTCACGTTTGAGGTTTTGGATCCCATTGATAATTTCACTTTGATATTGATAACGATTGAAGAATGGACGTAGATGCAAGTCACGAGCATTATCAAAGCTGTCGAGAATTCCGCGGATGAGCTTAATTCTGCCTAAGTCATCTAGCTGCACTAACTCCCGCGCAAACGCGAATTTCTCTGGGAAACTCTGAATGATCTCATTACAGAAACTATGGAAAGTGTGAACCCGCACGTAGTAAGCTTCGGTGCCAATCAGTTTCAGCAGTCTTTGGCGCATCGCCGTCACGCCGGACTCTGTGAATGTCAGACATAGTACGCTGGAAGCTTTGGTGTCAGTCGTCGCCAAGATATTGGCGATGCGCATCGCCAGGACTTGGGTCTTGCCGGTACCAGGGCCAGCAATCACCAGCACTGGCCCCTCGATAGCTTCGACGGCGGCCCGCTGTTGGGGATTTAATTTTGCGAGTTCAGTCTGAAAATCCATGTAGTTAAGTCTAGCACTCCGTCTCAAAACGTAGCAGTGTAAAGTGAATTTTTGTTATACTATGTAATGGCTACAGATACGGAACCAGTGCGTAAGCGCATTCACAAAAAGTCACTCATCATCCTTCTGATTATCGCATTTCTAATTATTGGCGGATCTTTGTTCGGTTATTTGGTATGGAGCAAGAATAATCTCATCATTACTACACCTCAGACTGCTTTAGTGTCAGTTATTTCCGGCACACCTCAAGTTAGTACCGACGGCGTAAACTACCAAAATGTGACTGACGGCGAGACAATCGCAGCTGGTAGCACTATCAAGACGGATGGCACCACACGCGCATTGCTGGTATTCAGCGACAACAGCGTGGTTACCGTTGATTTTAATTCTCAATTGAAACTGGACACTATCAATCAGAACCGAGTCGAGAATGACGTTACTATCATTCAACAACTGGGTAAGATTTTCTCTCAAGTAGAAAAAATTGTCGGTGTCCAAGAAAACTACCAAGTAAATGCTAACGGCTTGATCGCCGCGGTGCGCGGTACCAAGTTTGGTACAGGGATTTTGGCAGATGGCCAAGTTCGGGTATATGTGAAGGAAAGTAAAGTCGCAGTGTCATTAGCTGATCCAAATCAGCCTCAATCACAAACAGATTTAATTCTGCAGAAAGATAAGCAAATTATTACACCTACTGATCAAGGATTATCCGGAGATCAATTCAACCAGCATCTTGCAGACTTTCAAAGTGACGGTTCTGACTGGGATAAATTAAATGAGTGTTTATCCCAAACGTTGGATAGCATTCAGTTGCCAAATCAAACTAGCTATAACTTCATTCAGCTGAAATACAAAGATTTAATCAACGCTTGTTTGCCCAAAGCTCCAGCTGCACCGACGGCTGAGACACCAGCACCACCGACAGCTCCTGCACCAGCAATTCCGTTGGCTAGCATTACATCAGTTACAGATAATGGTGATTACACCGCTTCTCCATCAATCACTTGTGTATGGACTGCGACTAACGCTAGTACTTACAGTTTTGCCATCGGAACTTACCCTGGCTACACCGACACGGTGAATTGGCTTACCCAGACTGCAACTAGTTATAGTAATGGCAACCTGCCGTTAACGTATGGACCAAAGTATTACTGCACCGTATTGCCAACTGGACCAGGCGGCACCGCCGGCTGGAAGACCAGCGACGGAATTTATTACGACCCAGTAACTGGCACATTAGCAGTCGTTAGCCCTAAACAAGGAGCTGCCTTGGGAAGAACAGGAAATGTAATTCAGGCTGTCGCGACTTTAAGTAATTCCTCTGCGAATGCCGATG
>CAYXSB010000091.1:0-3847 GCA_964466865.1 uncultured Candidatus Saccharibacteria bacterium | reverse complement strand
TAAACACCACATAAAAAAGTCGGCGCGGGGGGGGGGGAGCGCATGAATCTGGCTAGTGCTTATATCTCCTTTTATTTCTCTGATTCCCTGACGGTGGCTGAAAGAAATCGTCTCCTGGCATACCGCCAATGTTGCCCATTTCCGCCATTACAGCGTTCACAACGGCTTCGCGCTCAGCGTCTAAATCCCAGGCCATCTCATCCAGCACGGCGATCATGACGGCGTGCGCCTTGCTATCGTAAGGCTGCTTGCTGTGGCGCAGTTGCATAGTCTGATGCAGCAGCAGCTCGCCTGGCACCTCAATTCCCCAGTAAACGTAGGCAATGCCGCGACATGCGTTTGCTGCCCATTGCATTCTCCAGGGCACGTTTTGAGTTAACAGCGCCAGACTTAGCTTGCGTCTTGCCGGAATCGTCAAATGCAGCTCCCAGGTCATGGGTAGTTCAGTTGACGGTAATTCCGTCAACATGGCTTCCATGACGCGGATCCGCTCTTCTAGATCCTGCCCCTTGTATCCATGCGTCAGCAGCTGTTTGCGGATCTGAATGGGTGTGGGGTGATTGCCGTCTAAGGCCAGAATGTAGAGTTTGCAGATGGCACAGTCGCAAGGTGCGGCTGTGACCTCAATATCTGCATGTGACTGTAACGCTGCCGCCAAACGGACTAAATCCTCGGGAACTTGTATCGCCATTTTTGAAAGACCTTTCTACTCCAGATTCATACACCTAAGTGTATAGGGATTATATAGCTAGAAAGGGTTTTGGACTAGGAATTATTTCTTTTGCAGATATAGCACTTCACTCTCGCCGTAAGTCTGGCGATAAATTACTTCCAGTGAAGTCGGGATTTGAGGGTCTGTAGTCTTGGTTGGCTTGCGGAAGATTACTAGCGAGCCGGGGTGCATGACTTTTAGCAATAAATACATCTGAAACTGGCTGGCATCAATGAACGGTGGATCAACAAAAATCAGATCGTAAGTTTTATCACGGGAATCTTTCAGGAAATCGCCGACGTCTTTACGCCACACTGTGGCTTTGTCGGTGAATTTGGTATCCATGAGATTGTCTTTGAGAATCAGATCGGCATCACGGTTTTGTTCGACGAATGTGGCCGCGGCGCAGCCGCGGCTAAGACATTCAATGCCGATGCTACCGCTGCCGGCAAACAAGTCGAGAATAGTGGCATCCTTCACTCGCTCGCCCAATGTGTCAAACACAGACTGCTTGATGCGATCAGTAATTGGCCGGCTGGACTCCGGGACTTTCAGTTTTTTATTTTTGGCTGTGCCAGTGATTATTCTCGGATTCATTTATTCAGGTAATTAGTTGCTAGATGATAACAAAGTATTCCCGCCGTGGTGGCTACATTCAGTGAGTTCTTCTGACCGAACATGGGGACTTCAATTTGTAAATCAGACATGGCAATGGCGGTAGCATCTACCCCGGAAATTTCATGGCCGAAAATCAACGCCGATTTCTCCGGGAATTCTACTTCGTAATAAAACTTAGCATCCGGTGTCTGCTCTACCGTAATTAACGTATAGCCTTGTTGCTTAAGTTCCGTAAGTAATTCTGCAGTATTAGGGCGTCTTTCCCAGTCTACGTAATCGGTGGCACCGAGTGCTGTCTTGGGGATTTTGTTGTGTGGCGGGTATGGCGTAATTCCGCACAGATAAAGTTTGCCAGCACCAGCGCCATCACAAGTACGAAAAATGGCACCGACATTTAAGGCGGATCGGATATTGTCCAGGACTACCACATACGGGAATTTCTGCTTTGTAACACTACTCATTACACCAGGATAATTAAGCAGATGATAGCAAAAATAATTCTGTACCAACCGAATATTGCTAAGCCGTGATTCTTCAGGTAGTTCAACATGAACCGAATGGCGATATAACCGAATACAAACGAGAAGATAACTCCGACGATGTCAGGAATTATAAACGTGCTTATATTGGAGGCTGGCTCTTTGATGAAATGGTACACACTCAGCACTGTAGTGCCGACGCTGATTGGGATGCTGATCAAGAAAGAATATTCTGCAGCCTCTAGTCTGGTCAGGCCGACGGCTTGACCGCTGATCAGTGTAATTCCCGAACGGGAAACTCCTCGCAGAAAAGCGACTGCTTGAGAAAAGCCGATGACCAAGATAGAACCGTAGCCTACTTTGTCCAAATCCACTCGTTTGCTGGTAAATAGCTTGTCCGCAAACAGGAATATGACACCGAAAATACCCATAGCTCCGACTGTGAGTAAGGTAGGGACTACGGAGCCGGAATTATCATAGAAGTGTTCAATGGCATTATCTAATATTACTCCCAGCAATGCTGCCGGAATAAACCCGACAATTACACGCAAAATTACTTTCCAGTCACGGAGATTTTCTTTCCCTTTCAGGTTGCCTTTGCTGGTAATCCAACTAATCGTAACTTTGAGATAGCGCCAGATTAGCGCGCGGAAGTAAATCACTAAGGCTAAGAGCGTGCCAGCATTTAAGAATAGAAAGAAAGTCGTATTGATCAACTGATCAGGACCTTGTTGCCAGCCTAATAGCTGTGGCACTATTTGCAGGTGACCGGAGCTAGATACAGGTATAAATTCAGTTAGTCCCTGTACGATGCCCAGGACAGTGGCTTGAATAAGATTGGAAAGCATGAATTCTAATCATTAAATAAACTAATAGTCTTAACTCCTTGTGTTAATAGCTCACGGGCGAGCTCGCGGCTATGCTTGACCTGATCTATGTTTGCCAAATCCGCAATTTTCAAATCGGGGATACCGGATTGGCGTACTCCATACACTTCGCCGGGGCCGCGCTGATGCAAATCGTATTCCGCAATTTCAATCCCGTTATCGTGGCTTGCGAAAAATTCTAGCCTCTCAGTAGCGGTTTGGCTAGTATCTTCGCCGGATGTGAATAGGAAACACCAGCTTTGTTTATCACCACGGCCGACACGTCCACGAATCTGATGGAGTTGTGCCAGACCAAACCGCTCTGCTCCTTCGATGATCATCACGGTGGCGTTGGCCACATCAATTCCGACTTCGATTACGGATGTAGATACCAGCACATCGACTTTACCAGCGGTGAATTCGGCCATCACGGCTTGTTTCTCAGGATTCTTCATTTGTCCATGTAATAACGCCAGTCGTAAATCCGGAAATACATTTTTCTGCAAATGTTCAAACGTAGCGGTGGCGGATTTAATTTCCAGCTTTTCACTTTCGTTTACCAAAGGACAGATCCAATATACTTGTGAGCCAGCTTGCACTTGTTCGCGGATCCAGTCATGACTACTATCACGCTTCTCTTCAGGAACTACACGCGTCAATATCGGCAATCGTCCCGCAGGCTTAGTTTCAATGCTACTGACAGCGATATCTCCGAACAAACCCAAAGCTAACGTGCGTGGGATTGGAGTCGCCGTCATGTTCAGAAAGTGTGGTAGTTTCTTGGCGGATACGTGCAGTGGTGCCAGCAGCTCTTCGCGTTGGGCCACGCCAAAGCGGTGCTGCTCGTCGACGATCACCAGGCCTAGGCTATCAATAAGATCAATTTTGCGAGCCAACACTGCGGAAGTGCCGATGAGAATGTCTCCGGCAGATTTGGACTTAGTGTTGGATGTCACGAGTTCGATCTTGAACGGAAATTCTCCCAGGAACTTCATAAATGTGCGGTAATGCTGCTCTGCCAGCACCGTAGTCGGAGCCAGAATTACCGTCTGATATCCAGCCAGCTTGGCAATAAATGCGGCGACGATAGCCACAATAGTCTTACCGCTGCCCACATCTCCCTGCAGCAAGCTATTCATCGGTATGGATTGGCGGAGGTCGCCAATGATGTC
>CAYXSB010000090.1:0-3946 GCA_964466865.1 uncultured Candidatus Saccharibacteria bacterium | reverse complement strand
GCTGAGCAAAAGGGCAAGAAGCAGGACATTCCATTCTTGGAAACATTGGGGCTGGATAAGGATAGCGTTAAGCGAATTCTGGCTGCGTTCAATATTAATAAGAAAACATCTGATCTGAGAACTGTACTCAAGATTCCCACACGGGGACTCAATTTCCAGAAAGGCCAGCTGTTTGGTGTAACTTCTGATCTGAAGGATGTGATGGACACCTTTAAGAAATTAGAACAGGACATTGGTGACGCTAGAACTAAATATGCTTTGGTTAGCGCTGATCGTAATAAAAAACCACTCAAGGCACTTGACGATCTAGAGGAAGCAATGGTCTCCACGTATCGGAATGCTTATGTAGAAGGCATCACCAGTGTATTCACCTACTACGAAAAGAAACAAAAGGATCTTGATTCCTTAGAACAACGTGGACTTATTACTAAGGCGGACATCATTCAAATCCAAGCGTTTGCGAAACCTGGTGGGTTCCCGCCGGAAGGGTTCTTGTTAAATAAAGACAAACCCAAAACAGATCCTGAGCGGGAAGCGGCAATTAAGCAAGTTTACGATTTACTGCAGAGCTTAGGCATGCCCGCTGGCGCCAAAACTGCATTCGTACATGTACTCGGGGTTAATGACATAAAGTTTGAAGAATTGTTCCGAAATGTCGTGACGCCAGAGTTCATGGCAGCAGAGGCTCCTTTGTACACCTTGGAAGACGAAGTGCGCTTGAGTCCGCCGTTGGTTGAAGTAGAAGGAACGTTGATGCCACAACTCCAAGTTGAGTTGGACCGCGTAGATACCTTAATAGCCGCTAATGTTCCGACAGATATGCGCGATGCGCTAGATAAGATTCAAAAGATATATCGTAAGATCGAAGACGAGTATCGTAAGCTGAACTTTGCGGATCTGAAAGATCGCTATGAGAAATTACTAGAGGAGTACAACAAAGTGGCGGCTTGGGATGTTAGTCTTCCGGGGCCGATAACAGCTAGACTGCATCTTGATTACTTGGAAGCGAGACTTGGCATAAAAGGCCGCCCTGGTAGCAGTGGGCAGCCGGCAGTTCCAGCTAAGCCTGGTGCTTTGGAAGAGAGCACGATTAAGGCTAAAGTTAATGAGAATAAAACTAAGCTGCAAACTGCATTATTGACCTTAGAGCTTAATAAGGCTGCGACGTGGCGTGTAGCTGTGGAGAATGCTGCTCCAGTGCCTCTAGTGCCATTAACCCTAGCCAATACCAACGATTACTTCATAGCATTAACGGCAGTGCTGCCGCCAGCAGCGGATATTGCCGCAATTGCCGATAATCTCGCTAAAACTGAACTAGTAGAGGCAATCAAGACCAAGGTAAATGCGATTGTAGATGTGATGTTAGTTGGAGTGTTTGTGCAGCCAGTAGTTGCTGGTCCGCTTGCAGCTAGCGTGAAAGTTATGATTGATCAAATCTATCCGGCAATAAAAGATCAGTATTACAGAGATGCTGACTTACTGGAAAGGCTTAAGTTCTTTGGGGAAGCTACGTTGAAAGCAGAATTTAGAGACATTGAATTAGCAGCTGCCGGAAATGACAAGCAGGCGTATGACAATATCACTCAGTTGAAAGATCAGTTAGTGATTCTGAATTATGTTGGTGAGGATATTTTCGAGTCCTTTGTAAATAGGCTTTACAACGAGGTGGCAACACCACTAAAGCGTAAAGCCGACAGAGGCGCAGATGCTCAAGCTAAATTATGGCAAACTCAAATTCAAGCTGTTGCTGATATCCCTACACTATTAGCGCTGTTTCCTCCAGGTCCAATTGACCTTAATGCTATAAAGGTAAAACGCACTAAAGACGAACTAATTGCCAAGATTAGAGCCAAGACTGATGAGTTAGTGAAAGATTTATTTAGCATCATCTTCGTTGCTGGTGTAGACATACCACCAGCTGTTGACGCCGCAATTACGACCATTCAGCAAGTTATGGCCTTGCGTCCTAAGGTCTATGAGAAAAAAGATTTAAGGGCTAGGCTTCTGGAGGACGCGGAAGATGAGATTAAGCGCCGATTAAATGACATCGCGAATGCTGCGCCAGATCTAATGACAGGATATGTACGAGTAACTAAGGAAATCGAAAATCTTGGTTCAAAGTCTGTGCTTTTCAGTGAAGTGGTAGAAGAAATAACTGAAAGAGGCATTCAAAGCCTGATTAACGACTTGGCGAAAGCCGCTGTACAAGAAATAAATCTCATAAACCCTGCCGATTCTGATGCATCGACACAGCTAGATGATATAGTTGCTGACTACAAGATGGCCTATGGTGATAGCGGGTTTAATGATGCAGTGCGCATTATGAGGGATAGAATTGTTTCTAGCAGGCCTTCTAGTGGAGGCGGTCCTAGCGCGCCACCACCTGTTACGCCAAAACCGCCGAAGACACCGAAAGCTCCCGCACCACCAAAACCACCGGCTCCTGGGGGCACTCCTACAGCAACACCTGTTCCTCCACCTCCGTTTGCTGCGCCGCCCCCAGTAGCTCCACCAGCCGCCGCGACCTTTAACCAAGCACCACCACAGCCTAACTTGCCTCCACGTACAAGCCAGCTTAGATTGGATTTGGCAACTATGCCGGATGGCGATTACGTGGGACCCTATATGAGCCCGACATTACAATTCCGCAACGCCCACTCATATTCTCAAAATCTGGCGACCGCCAGGATTGAAGCAGTAAATGAAGCCATTGCTCTTAATCGAAATATTAGTTTTCAAGTCAGAGATGAGCAATGGGTGAAAGACAATCTAAGTACATTGAGTGCTCCTGGGTTTTTGACCGAAGATTGGTGGTTGATCTTTGGCCCGTTACTTGCGCAAGCAACTAGGGGGATCAGCACATATACACCTGCAGAAGTCAGCCAGCTAGCTGTGTTGTTTGCGCGATCGTTGCCACCAGATTGGGAGCAAACAATTGATCAGAAATGGTTAAATTCGGTTCGCGATACTGTAAATGCAATATTGAGATACAATCCAAACCAGAATCAAACAGTGAACGTGTATCTAGCAGGAGATTTGGCAGCAAATGTTTTGCAAATTGCACAGTTGAAACGTAACCCCATAGTGGCAATTGATGCAAATAGTGCGACTTGGCAACAGTTAAGGCAAGACTTTGAATCTGACCACCAGCAACTTGCTAGTGCCGTGTCACCAAATAGAGTCGAAGACTATATGAAAGTTGCTGTGAGTACTGATACCAACGCTAAATTAATGGCAGCACGAGCTAAGACATTATTAGGTCTAGGTGGAGATGTACTACCTAAAGTTGCTCCGACGCCAGACGTACAAGCCGAGGTTCGCAATATTAAAAAAGCATACCGCGATGCGATAAGGATATACTTTCCAAACGTAGGTACGGCAAGTAACGACGCTGTTTCTAAAGCTCTAATTGAAGCATATAAGTGTCTAGTAGCCTATTACCAGTAATGCTCATCACCTCTCTCCAACAAGGCAAGCGTGACCGCCTGCGCATCAACGTTTCTGCAGATGGAGAATTTTGGGCAGCGCTAGAGGAGAGCACTGTTGCCAAATACCGCATTTACCAAGGACTGGAGTTAACAGGCGACCTGATTCCCCAGATCCTATTTGAAGACGCTGTCATCTATCTCGCTCGCAAACTCTACGATTGGTACACCATGCGTCCTCGCAGCCAGAAAGAAGTGCGAGATAAATTAGCCGAGAAACTTACCAAGATTACCCTGAAGAATTACAACACAGGAGAGTTCCTGATTGACCGTCGTAAACTCGGCGATGCCGTCCTGGAGAAGTTATCGACCATGGGCGGTGGCGATGAGCAATTTGCCCGCTGGTTCGCCGCGGAACGAGTCCGCCAAGGCAAATCAGGCAGCCGCAAAATTATATCCGAATTAATGTCCAAGGGAATTTCGCAGAAACTAGCCCAGCAAGCTGTATCGGAAACTGCTGG
>CAYXSB010000089.1:0-3971 GCA_964466865.1 uncultured Candidatus Saccharibacteria bacterium | reverse complement strand
GTGTAGAAATGAAAATACGGACTGTTTCCAGTCCGTACTTGCCAGCTCACTTCTTTCGGAGCCTGGCCCGCACCGAGGTTAACAAAGGCGCGGGATTTTTATCCGGGAGTCGTATCACCTTTACTCCAAGAGCCTCGATCAACTTCGTCAACCTGTCTCCTTGGAGTGAACTAGTTTCCCGGCAGCCGGTTACCACAATTGTCTTCCTGGCTAGTAATGTATCGGCCAGGACGCGCTGCTCGAGAAACTCATATTGAGTATCCTCAATGTAGCCGATTGTGCGCTGTCCGGTGATATATGGCGTGGTAGCCATGATGATAAGGTGAGACTTATAAAGATCTCCCAGGACTTCGCTGAATGAGATAGTGTTTGATTCCGCGGATCTATCGTGTGATGGTGTTACATCTGTAATTAAAAACAGTGACGGCCACCAAACTTTGCCAAACTGTGACAGCGGTTCGCGGAACTCGAATGGAATGGTACCCTGCATCGCTAAAATTGCGATTAGTACGTCAGAGTTTTTCATCTCTCACCTCCTGCTTCAACGAGGGCCGATTATAGCATCGATATTCTCGTGATATAATCCGCCAACTTTGTTCAAGAGAGGATGGTTGATCGTGGAGTATTCAGAAGTAAGGACTGTCGGGGAATTTGAGCGTTTGGTGGAAGAGAAAGCACCCGGTGTCTATGTACCTATGCAGAGATTCTGGGGAGTATATCTCAATCTCAAGCATTACATGGCAGATACACCGCTGACAGTAGAAATACTGGACGAGTTTGTGCGCAGTGTCCGCCAATTCCTGCCTGGCGCTGGCAAATATCGCGCTGATAATTCGCCTCCACCAATACTGCCTCAATGGTTTACTCAACTGGAAGAGGTCGTGACTGAACAGTGTAAAGTACTTACTTCACCAGAAGTCTAAAACAAAGCAAGCCCTGTCATGATTGGCAGGGCTTCGTCGTTAAATTGGCAGTTCTAATTTAGCTTCTTTCCAATCGGATAGGAATTTCTCCAAACCTTTATCCGTAAGCGGGTGCTTGACCAGTTGACCGAGAATATCAAATGGAACTGTGGCAATGTCTGCTCCCAAGAGTGCTGCATCTTCTACATGCTGGACGTCGCGGACGCTGGCATACAATACTTCAGTTTCAAAATCATAATTATCATAAATGTCTAGAATCTTGGCTACGACTTCATCGCCAGCAGAACTCTCCACGTCATCGAGACGACCGACGAACGGCGATACATAGAAAGCACCAGCTTGAGCGGCCAACAATGCTTGTACGGGACTAAATACTAGAGTGACATTGACCAGAATTCCGGAAGCGCTGAGTTTGGCGCAAGCTTTGATGCCATCTTGGGTACACGGAACTTTCACCACTACACGCTCATCAATTTCTGCCAAAGCGCGCGCTTCGGTAAGAATCTTGGCATAGTCAGTGGCTACGACTTCCAAATTCAGAATGCCATCCTCATCGAGAATACTAAGAATTTCTTGCACAGTATCACGATATGGTTTGCCGGTGCGGGCGGCGAGAGTAGGGTTGGTTGTTACACCGCTGATAATGCCCCAATCCCAGGCGGTACGGATTTCGTTGGGGTCGGCAGAGTCAATGAATAGCTCCATAGTTGAAAGTGTAAAAGCTAAGTTAGTATATAGAATCTCAGCTTCAATAAGCAACTATTTCTGAGTGGCTGCCGTAATGAACGCCATAAACACCGGATGCGGTTTCATCGGCTGTGACTTATATTCCGGGTGGGCCTGTGTACCCACAAAGAATGGATGCACATCGCGGGGCAGTTCAATAAATTCCACCAGCTTGTTGTCTGGCGAAGTCCCGGCGATGACCATGCCTGCCTTTTCATATTGCTCACGGTAGTCATTATTAAATTCATAACGGTGACGATGACGTTCGCTGACTAAGTTCTTATCTTCGTCTTTAAACCCATCCCACTTTTTGTATGCATCGTACACGATTGTGCCTGGCACTAATGCGCAGTCCCAGCCACCTAAACGTATAGTTCCCCCGTATTGCATTTGCTGTAAGTATTCTTTCTGATCCCGCATGATATGGATCACCGGATGATCAGTGTTTGGATCTATTTCCTCCGAGTTGGCCCCAGCCAATCCTAAGACATTGCGGGCAAATTCAATCGAAGCCATTTGCATTCCGAAGCATAGTCCCAAGTAAGGAATCTTATTCTCCCGAATGTATTTGATTGCGGCCATCTTGCCTTCAGTGCCACGGCTACCCCAACCTTGAGGCACGATCATGCCATCAAAGTCTTTCAGCATGGATACACTCTCCGGATCGGTTTCAAATTGGTGAGAATCAATCATGGTAATTTCCGGACGGAAACCTAAGTTTCCGGCAGCGTGCTTAATTGCTTCCAACACGGAAATGTAGGTATCTTTATGTTCGGTCGCTCCATTTTTCACGTACTTGCCGACGATGCCGATCTTCACCACCTTGTCGGAATGCAGCAAGTGATCTACGAACTGACTCCACTGCTTAAGATGAGGTTTAACGTGTGCCATTCCGAAACACTCCAGAATTTCGTTAGCGAACCCTTCTTCTTCGAATAGTCCGGGGAGCTGATAGATAGATTCTAAATCTGGATTATCAATTACGCGATCAATCGGTACGAAGCAACGCTTGGAAATCGTTTCCCGGCGGGGCTCATCAATGGGAATTTCATTTCTGGTGACGATAAAGTCCGGCATAATTCCCACTTCTCGTAATCTGGTCACAGCATGCTGAGTAGGCTTGGTCTTTAGTTCTCCTACAGCTCTTAAATACGGCAAGAATGTCACCATCACATACACCGCGTCGCACTCGCGTCCGATTTCGCGCATGGCATGCAGGAACGGCAGGTTCTCAATGTCTCCGGTAGTGCCGCCGACTTCGATCAGCACAAAGTCTTCGTCGGCAATGTTGTCCCATACCATTTCTTTGATCTTGTTAATCACATCCGGAAACATTTCTACATCGCGGCCGCCGTATTTCATATGCCGCTCATCGTCGATGATAGAAGCGTAAACTTTACCGCTGGTGATATTTCTATTCTTGGAGAATTCTACACCTAAGAAACGTTCGTAATTTCCCAGATCTTGATCGATCTCGCCGCGGTCTTCGGTCACGAACGTCTCGCCGTGCTCAGCTGGACGCATGAGTCCGGCGTCGATATTCATATACGGGTCAATCTTGATGGCGGTGACCTTGAAGCCGCGAGCTTTGAGTAAGAATCCTAAGGAACTGGTAGCAATTCCTTTTCCCACACCGGAGAGTACGCCACCACACACCACAATAAACTTAGTCTTTGGTTTGGACATGATTAGTAGGTTGGAAAAATATTGGGTAAACCCAACGAGTCCACAACCGGCGTTTGCCAGCTGCGGCAGTGGAAATATGAGGTGGGTTTAAATATCATACTGCATTTGATTTTTCTACACAATGTGCCAAAATGACTTATGCTAAAGCTGGACTCCGCAAACATGTGGTCAAGCGCCGTTGGCGACAACGGTATTAAGTCTGCGACAGAATCAGCCAACGCTGCTACTGGCGACCACGCTCTCAAACTCGTGTTGGACAACCTCCAACAGCAAAAGTACGGCTACGCCAATCTCATTTCCGATTCCGAATACTTAGCCCAAACTGAACGGGTGTTTCGCCACATCAAGTGGGCAGATACTTTAGTGGTGGTGGGTATCGGGGGCTCTGATCTCGGTGGCCGCACCATTCAAAATGCGTTACAAAGAACCGACGCATCCATGCGTGTGATTTTCCACGGTGACACTACTGATCCTACAGACATTGAATCATTACTGCGCGAAATCGAATTGCCACATACCGTGTTTAACATCGTCTCCAAATCTGGCAATACCATGGAAACCATGGCCTATTACTTATACTTCAAGCAGTTGTACATGGACCGTGAAGAAGATTGGAGTCGTGAGTTTGGGTTTAAG
>CAYXSB010000088.1:0-3993 GCA_964466865.1 uncultured Candidatus Saccharibacteria bacterium | reverse complement strand
TATCGAACCCATGATGCAAATCATCATTACGGAAATGAACCGGATTCTCACTTATTTTAAAGAGAAAATCGGTGATACCGGTGCTAACCGCATATACATGGTTGGCGAAGCGGCTAAGTTGCCTGGTTTAGGAGAATATTTCAATACTCATTTGAGCCTGGAAGCTCAGCTCGTAGATCCCACTGCCAAGTTGACTATAGAAGGCGAAGCTAAAAAAGAGCTAGAACAGTTGTCTAGCATTGGTTTCTCTGTAGCTATTGGCTTGGGGTTGAAAGAAAGTTAATTACACCCTATGGCTATCGATCTGCAAGGTGGATTTAGATTCAATTTGTTGCCTCCCAAACCCAAGGAGGAAGTGGCGTTGGAAGTGGAGCGAGAAGACTCAATCACGTATGCATTCGTATTAATATTTATCGCAGCGATCATATATTTGGGATTAGTGTTGGTCGGTACTCTCCTCACTGGTCCTAGGTTGCAAGCGGCACAAAGCGCAATTGACAGCAGGACAGCTCAAGTAAAAAGCTACGCTCCAATTCAAGCTTTGCATGGAGAATTATACGTAAAGACGCAGACGCTGAAGCCAGTACTAGATTTGGATATTGATTCTTCCGAAATCTTCCGGGTTGCAGATGCCCTGGTAGCTGGCAGTACTGCTCTGCAGGTCTCTAACTACGGACGTGAAAAGACAGGTGTATTTGTATTTCAAGTGGTGTCCCCTACATTTGCGGACGTGGTAGCCCTAGCTGACAAAGCCTCTAAGATTGATGGAGTCAGCGATGTATTTATTCGTGGAATAGTTTTGAATTCTTCACGCACTAGCGTGACGACTACAATAGCCCTAAATATCAATGCCATCCAAAGCACAACCACCAAAAACTGAAATACCGGAAGTAGCACCAGCAGCTCCGCAAGCCGTGGCTGATTTGCCACCGACAAATGCATCGTTGATCCCAAAGCCTAAGGAAGCTACCAAAGAAGTGAAATCAAATCTCAAGCTAGCCAAAGTGGTACGTTCATATCTAGTCCCGCTAGGTGTATTGGCTGTGTTTGGCGGCATGCTGGTATTTCTGGTGATCCCGAAAATCAGCGAGATTATTGGGCAGCTGGACCAAACTAACAGCCTATACGATCAGGCCCGTACTATCGATACCCAACTCGTGGCTTTGAACAATCTCAACTCACAGCAAGCACAGTTTGCGGACGACTTGAGCGTGATAAATCAAATCGCGCCCAGCAGCGCTACCGAGGTGGTCAATTTCCAGACGCAGATCCTATCCATGACCAAACAGAATAATTTGGCAGTGCAGCAGTCCACTCTTGAAGAATCGGTAAAGCAAGCTCAAGATAAATCTTCTACAGCTAACTTGGGGATTATCGAGATTCCATCGACGTTCTCTCTGCGAGGTTCGTTTGCGAATCTCAAAGCTTTTGTGCAGCAGATTCAAGGGTTACAAGACTTCGTAATTATTGGAGAAATGGCATTGCGGTCAAACGCAGATCCGAATTCGATTATTGGCAGTGGTGGTACAGGAGCGAATCAAGATGACTGGACGCTGACGATTACATTGATCAAGTATCAGTTCTTGACTCCTAATGCGCAAAATCAGTTAGGCCAAGTATTCAATCAGATATCGCCGTTGTCACAGCCAAACAAGGCCGTGTTGGATTTTGCGCATAGTAAATTCACAGCGCAAGCAACGCCAACTACATCTAGTACAAGTGGGGATCAGACGACGGGAACTACTCCTTGAAGTTAATCAGCAATCTTTAGAAATACGCGTTTATCTTCGCGACGAGCAATGATGCTCACGATGTCACGAATAGCCTTGATATTACGGCCACCTTTGCCGATGATTTTGCCGCGCTCGGCTTCGGGGAGGTTGATAGTGAATACGATGCCCTGCTCGTCTTCAGTTTGATCAACTGAAAACTCGACATTAGGTAAAGCATTTGTAAGAATGAAAACCAATAATTCTTTCATGTGTGTATGTTAGGCGTTGGCTTCTGTAGTTTCCTCAGTAGCCTCGGCAGGTGCGGTTTCTTCTACAGCGACAGGCTCTGGAGCAGGTGCTTCGGCAGCTTTCTTGGCAGCTTCTGCCTTTTCAGCTTTCTTAGCTCTGCGCTCAGTCAATTTCTTACCTGGCTTGGTATTGAATATTACAGTTGTCTTTGGTTTTTCCATTAAACCAGCTTTTACCAACAGTCTTTGAACAGTTGGGCTAGGTTGAGCACCTACGGACAACCAATATTTGATTCTATCAGCGTTTAGATCGGACTTTTTTTCATGCGGCAAGTAATAACCTACTAGCTCAATAGCTTTGGTCTCACGCTTGGTGCGGGCTTCTGTAATAGCGACGCGGAAAGTAGCATGATTCTTGCGTCCGGTTTTTGTTAAACGAATTTTTACCATACAAATTTCAGATAATTAATTGAATGAGCACTGTTTTATTCCTGCTCGTGGGTGATTTTACCAGATTTATTGTAGTTTTTATATAGCTCAGTCCAATTTGCTAAAGCCGAATCAGCTGCATTCTGCTCAGCCTCTTGCTTGCTCTTACCACTACCCTCACCGAACTCAAAGTCATTCAAGTACACGTTCATCACGAAAGTCTTGTCATGGTCAGGTCCGCTCTCGGACTTGATCTTATACATAGGTGTGACTTTCATTGTTTCTTGAGCTACTTCCTGAAGTTTGGACTTAGGATCTACATCGAGTCGGTTCTGGACGATATGATCGATTTTAGGTAGTAATTTCTCGCTGAGATAGCGCTCACACACCTCTAGACCTTGGTCGAGGTAAATGGCTCCCAACACAGATTCAAAAGTGTTGGCGAGAATATAGGGACGATTACGACCACCGCTGGCGGCTTCACCTTTGCTCATATAGATGAATTCTCCAAAGCCCATACGGCTGGCCTCTTCTGCCAAGCTTTCAGTGCGAACTAATGCCGCTCTAAAGCTGGTAAGCTCGCCTTCGGGGCGGTCGGGATATTTCTTGAATAGGAATTCGGTGCTAAGTAGCTCCAATACGGCATCGCCGAGAAATTCTAAGCGCTCGTTATGATGGAGGCTAGGATCTTTGATTTCGTTTATGTACGAACGGTGAGTGAGTGCTTCTTTGAGGTACTCCAGGTTTTCGATATGGACGCCGATGCGCTCACTGAATTCAGTCAGCTGCTTCTGCTCCTGGTTGGTTAGATTCGCCATCTTCGACTTTAGATAATTCTGAATTAGGTACTTCTGACTTGACCTCGGTCTCTTGTCCGGGCACATAGTCAGCATTGAGTTGCTTCTGTAAATCATCACGATTGAGCAATGCTCCCAACACGCCATTGATAAATCCGCTGCTGCTAGGACCGCCGAATTCCTTGGCAAGTTCGATCGCTTCGTTGATTACCACTCTAGCGGGAGTGACACGGGCCACAAATGCTTCCCAGATGCCCATACGCAAAATAATTAGGTCTACTGGAGCAATCTGCTTGATCGGCCAAGCTGGGGCTAAGGTTTCAATTACGGGATCGATTTCGGGAAGGCTTACGGGAACGCCAGCAACGATTTTCTCAGCAAGAGGCTGATCGTAGTCGCCGGTTTCCAAGATCTGTAGCAAATCTTCATTGGCAAATGGTTGCGCTTCGGCAATCAATTGTGTGAACAGTTGCTGCAGAGCTATTGCTCTGGCTGTATGCCTTGGGTCAGTGTGATCACTCATTTGGTTTTGATGAATTTTACGCCCTTGTAAACAGGGTTATCTTTCGTAACCATGTGTGCAGGCACCATTTTGCCGTTCTCGGCCTTCACTAACAGAGGGTGTTTGGCTTTGTGCTCAGGCTGGGATCTGGTGGTGCGCTGATTTTGTTTGGAACGCTTGCGTTTTGGTAATGCGGCCATTTTTTAGTTGATAAGTTATTAGGTGTTGATTTACAAGGGTAATTCTAACACAATCATTGTGAATCAGCACAGTAAAAAGTGCGCTCGCCGGGTGGCGAGCGCATG
>CAYXSB010000087.1:0-4072 GCA_964466865.1 uncultured Candidatus Saccharibacteria bacterium | reverse complement strand
CAGCCTTGCTGCATGGCTTCGAAGAAGAATGCCTCACAGTCCTTAGCCAAATCATCGATCATCATTCATCTACCTTTCCTTTCTTATCAACGGTCCAGAGATATTAGCATACACTATAAGATATTGTCGTGATATAATAAAACACGCAGCATACGGAGGAATCATGCCAAACGCAGTCGTAGACATTACGATCACTGAGATTCACAAAGGAACTGAGTTGACGGTAAGTATATGTCATAAGCAGTGGGGTGAGCTGAACCTCGTAGGTGGGCCAGCTATGGTGACAGTTACCCCAAAGGGAAGTTATCAGCCAGTGCAAGTTAAGGCGCGGCTGGTAATGAAAGACATTAGCTATGTCAGCCAAGGGCTGGCAGACAAGCTGGGTCTGAAGGTGGGAGACGTGCTTTCCATCATTGCACCCACTAGATAGTGGATGACAGGTCGGTACATACCGGCCTGTTTTTATATCTGTGTGATATAATTAGCCATAGCGAAAGGAGCTGGTGATGTCAGCCATGATGCCTCAAGTGCTGAATATCAAACAAATCGTAGCCGGCGATTTGCCGGAAGTGTTCTTGGATCTCGGTGAATGGGCAAAGTACGACTTTCCCAGGTCGCCGACCAATATCGTGATTCAGCCTGAAGGTACTACTGTAGGCCTGCTGGCGGAAGTCCTGATTGGCACAAACATCCAGAGCATTGCAGTAACCAGAGCTTTGGCAGACTTGCTGTGGGGGCCAGATGCAAACGGGCCGCTCACGCCAGTGGAAGTGTTTATCCTTCCTGGTTAGCTCAGTATAGGCCGAGAATATTCTCGGCCTATTTTTATATCTTCAAGTCGTGATACCACACTGGCATCATCTGATAAATTTCAATCTGTCGCTGGATGCCGTCTTCATATTTTATTTTGGCTTTGAAACCTAACAACTCCTCTGCTTTGCTGGTGTCAGCCTGAGTGGCTGCTACTTCTGTAGGCGGTTGGTCTATGTATTCAATTTGGCCTTTGCCCATATATTTCACAGTTAATTCTGCCATGTCCCGGATGGTGACCGGTTTGCCGCTACCTAGATTGAAGATTTCGTATCCACGGGTAGCTGATTTGATTTTATTAATGTCGACATCGATGCAAGCGATCAAACCATCGACTTCATCGTCAATGTAAGTACAATCACGCTTCATCTTGCCGTCACCATAGATCGTAATCGGAGTGTTGTGATCTACCTGGCGGATAAACTTCTGAGCGGCCATGCCGAATGGTCTTTGCAGTGGGCCGTAAACTGGCCCAAAGATGCGCGCGCAAATCACGTTGATATCGTACAGGTGATGATAAGTGTAGCTGAGGATCTCTCCCATGCGTTTGGTGGCGGCATATGGAGAAATAGGCTTGTCAGCTATTTCGTCTTCCCGGGAAGGCAGATGGGCGGTATCACCGTAGATCGACGATGATGAACCGAAAATGAAATTCTTCACCATATATTTTCCGCACAGTTCTAACAGGACGGCGGTGCCGTCGACATTGGTGGCGGTGTAGTCCAAAGGTGCGACGATGGAATACGGCACGCCTGCCAGTGCTGCCAAATGTACTACTTTATCTATTTTCTGGGCTTTGAAGATTTCTTCCATGGTGGGATAGTCGCGGACGTCGGCTTCGTAGAATAGAAAGTCTCCATGGATTTCAGTTTTGGTACGACTGCGGTAGTCTTCCAGTTTGGCGAAGATAGGCCCGGTGTGCTTCAGTCCGTAGGTTTCGGTAGATAATCCGGCGCTGACGCGGATCAAATCCAAATTGAACGACTTAGCGCTTTTGCTGTAGTAGTCGGAGAAATTATCGACACCAATTACGTTGTCCCCCCGCAAGATTAATTCTCGAGATAGAAAAGAGCCGATGAAACCAGCTGCTCCGGTGACGAGGATGTTCATGTAGTGTGGAAACTAATTTAGGAATCTATTATAGCTTACAGCATGAGTTCACCGTAGGTGACGAGGTCTTGGGCATCGGTATATGCTGAGTCAGCAAGGTCTTCTGTCGTGGCGATTACTACTCTGACTTGAGTGCTGCCGCTGGCGATTAGCTTCAATAACCGGTGACGTCCGTCAATTACATAGCCTTGTTCGTCGACGATGATTGGCTGATCCAGGTCTACATTAGACTGACGTTTCGCGGAAAAGCCATCTTTTTTGCTGGCGGATGGTTGCTTTACTTTAGTGATGTCCCAGGTGCGGGCTTTACGACCTTGGAGAATTAGCAGCAGCTTGAATACGTCAATGGTTTCGCCGGTAGGCAGAGTCTTGGTATGTGTGGTGTTGGCGTCCATAATTACCAGTCTTCGTGGGGATTATCGTGAGACTTTTTGCCCCAGCGCCACTTTGGCTGGGGACCTTTCCATAGCAGTACTGCGAGGAATAACGAGATTAAGATGGCTGTATACAGCAGGAATGGCAAAATGTCGGTGAGTGTAGGATTGTCCTGAGCGACGGGAGTGGTAAATGCCCCGATTATCTCGGCGGCTACAAAGATGATAATTGTCAGCCAGCCTTGAATGGTAGTTGGCACCCAGCCGTATCCGTAACGGCGACGTTTGAACCAATAGTGTTTCTTCATGGTCAATTTTATCAGGTATACTAACTTATGAGTACAAATCATATATATGTAGCTTTCTTGCGGGGAATTAACGTCGGTGGCAAGGGTATTGTCAGCATGACGAATTTGAAGGCTGTGTTCGAGAAATTGGGTTATGACAATGTGCGGACGTACATTAATAGTGGCAATGTGATTTTCTCTGCTGGAGAATCCGATGCCCGGAAACTGGAGACGCATATTGAAAAGGCGTTGGACGCTGAGTTGAAAATGACGATTAAAGTGGTGGTGCGCAGCAAACAGGAGATTGAGAACTTACTGGAGAATTTACCGAAGAGCTGGGCGCATCCGGAGGATAAGCGTTGTTATGTGATGTTCTTGCGGCATACGGTGGATAAGCCGGAAGTGCTGGATGGAATTGTGATTAAGGAAGAGATTGAGGAATTGCACTATGTGCCTGGTGCATTGCTGTGGTCGGCGCTGCTCACGGATGTTACCCGCAGCAATATGAGCAAGCTGATTAGCAATCCGGTTTATAAAGAATTGACGATAAGGAATTTGAATACGGTGATGAAGGTGGTGGGGATGATGAAAGAAAGATTAGGTGCTATCTGACACGAAGAAGGAAGGTAAGGTGTTAGTGTTCATCTTGTACAGCATCTCTAGTGAAGTCTTATCAGCAGTCTCTATTCCCTCGATAACTTCGTTAAGTGCACCATTGAGTTTTCTTTCTAAACCTGCGAAATAAAAAGTAACGTCTAGTTCATTTGGGTTACTGTGTAGGCCAGTTACTGCCATCCATCCATCGTCTGTCTTTTTAGGCTTCATATTTTTAGGCTGGAATTTCATAGGGTCAAAATTAAGATCAGGATGCAGCCCAGCATAAAGTTTTACGGGTTTAGAATCTTTGTTATGGTTCGTAAAGATAGAAGTTCTGCCTAGATGCATGGTCGGATTTCGCAAACAAGACCAGAAGGCATCGGAGATGTATGGAGGCCATGTAGTTATTTTTGTCAGCCAGTTCCTCATTGGCTCTCCTCCAACGTCGCCCTCTTTTCTTAAATCAATATGAGCGAGCCAGTTGAAGAAAACGAACATGTTAAAAAGCAACTCGGCCTCTTCAAGATAAGGAATTCTCGATTGTTTCTGTAGATTAATGTTAGTTTCTTTCTTTTCGTGTATATGATTAAGTCTGAGTTTTGCTTCAGCTTTCATACTTTTTAGAAACTCTTTTCTAAATTTCTCATGATATATCTGTTCCGCAGCTTGCTCTGGTGAATTCGGTGAGACAGGGATTTTAGTTTTCTGTCCCCTCTTCTCGCTCATTTCATTTTAGATACAACTTTACCTTGCCGATTAAGCACCACCGCCATCCGGATCAGGTTTTTAAATGCTTCCTCATCGAGTTTCTCACCCTCTTGAATAGTCATGGCGCGGAAGCTATTTAGGAGTCCTTTCGGATCGTGTGGCTTCAAGGCTGCTCCCTTGGAGAAC
>CAYXSB010000086.1:0-4148 GCA_964466865.1 uncultured Candidatus Saccharibacteria bacterium | reverse complement strand
CGTCGCGGCGTCAGACTTTCGTCCATTGCGCACGATTCCTAATTGCTGCCTCCCGTAGGAGTCTGGGCCGTATCTCAGTCCCAGTCTGGCTGTCCGACCTCTCAGTCCAGCTACCCGTCATAGGCTTGGTAGGCAATTACCCCACCAACAACCTGATAGGACGCGGGCTCATCCCGAACCGATGAATCTTTACTCTTACGAGACTATCGAGCATTACCTCGCCTTTCGGCAAGCTATTCTCGAGTTCGGGGTAGATTCCCACGCGTTACTCAGCCGTCTGCCACTATCATATTTCACTCTTGCGAGCAAAATATAACCGTTCGACTTGCATATCTTAGGCACATCGCTAGCGTTCATCCTGAGCCAGGATCAAACTCTCCATATAATCCCGACAAGTCGGGATTAGCCATAAGTGACATTACGTCAGTTATGGGCTTTGTTTCAACATAGAACCGAAGTTCCATGTATCAAATTTACGAAAATTCTGACCTAGCTTCATTTGTTATCTTTAGACTTATAATTCAATAGAATTGACAAGTTAAACCCAACTTAATTCTTGCGAACTAAATTAGGTCCCTATCACTTTTCGAATTTCAAAGAGCACACTTCACCCAAGTGTGACATGCACACCAATATAAAAATTGAGCTTCTGGGAGACAAACTTCCAGATAAGCGGTTTGGGAGAAAAGCCTTTATCAAAGGTATTGCGATTCTAACACAAGTGATGGGGGTCGCCAAGTGATTTAGCAGCATTTTGCAGTAGAAATGCCTGTTTCGGAAATCGCAGAAAAAACTATCTTATAAGTTTGTAGACACTATTTTTGGTGCGACCAGTTTGCACTAATAATCCTAGTTTTTCTAGCACCAGCATGTCGCGACGCAGCGTGCGACTACTAACCTGGGGCAACTCTTTCGTCAGTGTCGGCATCGTCATCTGGCCTTCAGCACGAATCATATTGTAAATCTTTTCTTGTCGAGGACTAAGGTTAAGGGGTTGAGCCTTAGGCGCTGTGGGAGTCACTACTCGCGCTGGCTTTACTTGCTTTTGCAGTTTTTCAGGCTCGCCTCGAACCTCAGTTTTCACCATATTCGCCATCTGTATCACACCATCCATCATGCCCTGCTTTACCACTCCACCCGTCAACTCTTTTTCCTTCATCCATTCCATTAGCTTCTTGATCGCCACGATAATCAGAACTAGTACGGTGACTAATTCGATACATGTTATGACTGGATTACGGGAACGTGGGCGAGACATGATTTACTAAATAATTTTATTTTTCTGATGACAGGTTGATTTCGGACATCTTACCCCAGCTGTGACCAACGTCTACACCTACATCTAACGGAACATTAAGCTTGATCACACTGAGCATAGTTTGACGAATTTTTCGGACAAAAGCAACAAACTCTTCATCTTGCATCAGCTTGTCTGCATCATACGGGGTTTTGTATTCAAATATCAGTTCATCGTGTACCTGCAATATCAGTTTTGCTGCAGTATCTTGGACCATCGGTTGAATCTCCAGCATTGCCAGCTTGATTAAGTCAGCCGCGCTGCCCTGCAGCGGGAAGTTCATGACTTCTCTCTCAGTGGCTTGGCGTAACTGATAAATGTTTGAGCTTAAATCGTAAGTCATACGGCGACGACCAAGAATGGTTTCTACATAGTTATTCTCCCGCGCCGCAGCAATCAGCTTGTCATAGTATTCACGCACCCGTGGATAGCGGGCAAAGTACTTGTCGATAAAGCCTGCAGCCTTCTTGGGATCAATCTTGAGTCTGTCAGACAAACCAAAGGCAGAGATCCCATAGATCACACCGAAATTCACAGTCTTGGCTATAGTACGCTGCTCTTTGGTAACTTTACCTAAATCCACTTCAAATATTTCTGCCGCGGTACGTGCATGGATGTCTTCGCCATTGCGGAAAGCTTCAGTCATATTCTCTTCTCCGGATAGCTCAGCCAGCAAACGTAATTCCTGCTGAGAATAGTCAAAGCTCACAAACAGACTGCCGACAGGCGCAATGAATGCGTCCCGCAAGTTCACCCCAGCCACGTCACTCAGTGGAATATTTTGCATGTTGGGATACTGAGATGAGAATCTACCAGTCAGCGCTCCTAGCTGATTAAACGAAGCGTGAATTCTGCCCGTAATAGGATTTACCAACGTAGGTAATGGCTTTACATAAGTCGACTGCAGCTTAGTCAACTCTCGATACTGGAGAATCTTTTCGACTACCGGATCAGCTGCAACTAGGTCACGCAAGATTCTTTCATCAGTGGAGAACGCTCCACCCTTAGTCTTTTTGCCGCCTTGCAACGCCTTTTCTACGAACAATATTTCGGCGACTTGCTTAGGAGAAGAAATATTAAACTCATGGCCTACGTCTAAATAAATCGCATCCTTAGTAGCTTCGATTGCCTTCTCCAAGATGTTCTCGAACCCGTCCATGAGCTCTGTATCCAACACGATTCCGGCACGCTCCATCTCCACGATCACTGGAATTAGCTTTATCTCCATATCCAACAGCTTAGCCAGCTTGCTGGTTTTGTCCGTTTGTTCGGTTTGTAACTTGTAAGCTTGCACCAATGCGGCAAGCTTTGATGGCCGGTTTGAGCGATAAGGTAGCTGGTAATAATCCAGCACACCATCCAGATCTTGCTTGGATTGACCAGCAGAACAAATGTATGTAGCTAACGACATGTCATACAGCTTCGGCTTCAGGTCCAACTCCAAATTCGCCACCGCATGCATGATAGGTTTGGCATCATCGGTGATGATCCACTCCGGTTTAATCCGCTTCCAAAACTCCTCAGTTTGATCTCGGGAGACACTAAATACCGTTTCTCCATCATTAGCTAAGATTTCAGCAAAACTCCAAGTCAGCGGATCACCAGGTTGGAGATATTCGGCAGTGATATATACTTTCTGATCCTCAAATGACTGTCCAGTCCAACTGGCCGTTGCAGTGTCTTCTACAGCATCCATCAAGCCCAGCTGTTCTGAAGCTTTCTCGGCCTTCGGTACAACATCCTTTATCATTTCTGTGACTTTTGGCAGTAAAGAATTGAACTGCATTTCTTGGAAAAACTCGCGTAAAGGCTCGACATCAAATGTGCCAAACTTAGCTAACTCGAAGTCGAAGCTCAATGGTACATCCTTAATAATTGTAGCTAACTTCTTAGACAAGATTGCCATCTCATAATTCTCCTCCAACTTCTTCTTATAACGTGAAGGTACCTGCTCGATTTTCTGGTAGATCTCTTCCACATGCCCGAATTCTTGAATCAATGCGATTGCGCTCTTATCCCCTATCCCCTTTACCCCAGGAATATTGTCAGATGTGTCGCCGTATAGGCCTTTGTAGTCGGTAATAAATTCTGGTCCAATTCCCATCTTGGTTTTTACCCCTGCTGCATCAAACAGTTGTGATTGGGAGAATGCGCTACCCGCCAGGTACACAAAGGTATCATCATCCACTAGTTGGAATAAGTCCCGATCGCCAGTCACAATAATCGTATCTGCCCAGTCGCCGGAATGGCGATCATCGATAGTACCGATGATATCGTCAGCTTCAAACCCCTGTACCCGTAGAACTGGAATATCAAACGCCTCCAACAGCTCCTCTATTCGGGGAATTTGATTTAGCAATTCATCGTCTGGCTTAGCCCGATTAATCTTGTATTCATTGAACTGATCGTGGCGAACAGTCGGTCCGGGAGCATCAAATAACGCAATCACGTGCGAAGGCTTGAACTTAATAATCACTTCCATCAGCAGTCTGGTGAATCCATATACGGCGTTCACCAGCTCGCCATCTTTCGTCCGTAACGTCGGCGGAAAAGCATGGTAAGCACGGTGTATCAGTGCGTGAGAATCTACTAGGAGTAAGGTTTTGTCTTTAGTTGCCATGGAGAGATTATATCAGTAATTATGGTGACGTCATCTAGATAAAAGCCGCCAGTGCTATAATCGCAAACAAACTCTTGGCTAAGGAGGCTGCGGTGAAAACCATTCAAATGTTAGCTCCAGGCAAAGTGCCCATGCAGAACTTCACAAGCACCATGCTGGGGCGTAGCGAAATCGGCGAAGTGTTGATGATCGTACATTGTCCAAAGCAGGCTTTAGAAAATATGCACAAGG
>CAYXSB010000085.1:0-4151 GCA_964466865.1 uncultured Candidatus Saccharibacteria bacterium | reverse complement strand
CATATACACTTTTCACAGCTAATGTTATAACTAGCACGTCTATATCAAGGAGGTAGCGCAATGAGAATGATCAGCGGCTCAACCACAGTTCCCACGGAGTTAGTAGAAGCCATTGGCGCGATAGGTAGCCAATGGCAACAACTTCAACTCCGCAGTGTCGGCACACAGCCAGAGGTTAAGGTACCGGAAGAGTGGGTCAGGCTTGGCAATAGACGCTTGGCATTTGTGTTCGTGCTTGCTGACGTCGTTTACGACGTCGTGATCGATCAAATGCCAACGATAGAGTCAGGTATGGTCACATCACTCAGACTGCAAAAACACTATGCATTACTGCTAACTGTTAATTGCAACGAGGATAACCAGTACTTCGCTAAAGACCTGGGTACTACCGAGGCTGAGATTGCAAAACTCCAGAAGTCACTAGACGCCCTCACGAAGACAACAGCGTAGTCTTCGCATCACAGTATAGGCCTACTTTCGAGTAGGCCTTAATTTTGGCTATGCTACAATCACCGCAAAGCATATTGTCGCAGGAGGCCATATGAACAAGGACTTCTTTGATGTAATGTTGCCTACTATTCTGTTTAATCTGGAATCAGAACTAAGCAGAATTCAGGGGCAATGGACTATCCCCGGTGACATGGCAAAGTTAAGTGAAAGCTTGAAGGGAAATATCGTGTCTTGGAAAGTTGGCGCATACATTGAGACCGGAAACTGTTTTCGTGTAACTGTGCAGCCACTGACCAAAAACGAAATGCTCTTGAGAGCACTCGGACAGCGACTAACGCTAGCGCTCATCAATTGCCAGACAAATGAGCGGATATCAGCTATCAGTGAAGTGGACGCCCAGAACTCACGGCTGAACGGTTACCGTTTCGATTGTCTGTCTGCTAGCAGCTATCGTCCCGAATTCAAGCTCGACAGAAATGTCACATAAACGTTAAAGGGAGAACCTGAGTTCTCCCTTTATTATTGCCGTCTAGTGCGGCCGACGAAGGATGAAATCCCCCACTCGTGTCTTGAATGAACGCGTATCCTCTCCGTAGTTGGAATACGCTACCGGGAAAAACACGATCAGCCCAGCAACCCACCCTAAAACAGCTGCGAACTTTTCTTTCATCACAACCTCCACTTCATTGTTCGGCAATTGTACCATGCTAAAATCCCCGCATCGGAAATCTAATCAGCGAGGGCAACCATGACTGATCAAGTTGTAGCAGCAGCCGTTGAGTTATTGCGGACAATGGTAGGGCCAGTAGTTGGCGGGCTGGAGATGCGCTCAGCGCTATTGATACTTGCCGCCGAGCTGGAGGTAGGAAACCTAGCGTTCACCTGGGAAGACGTCGACGTCGGAAACGCGTTCCAGAACCAAACCGATGAAAGCGAGCCTGGAGAAAACCTCGTCAACTGGACTTTCTGTTTGGTTAATAACCAGCCAGCTACGTCCACCGGCGACTTGGAGATCAGGGTTTCCTCTCACGTCGATCAAGTTCAGACTTGGCTGTGGGAGAATCTGATCCTGACGCTCACTCCGATTGGTACTGGCACTGAAGTTATCGGGGAATATGAGCCTATCGAAGAGCCAGAACCCGGCGATGACTACATTATTGCTTTCCGCAACCTGCCCCACGGTTTGTACAAGCTCACATACAAATTCAAACCGCGTGTGCGAGTGCCAGCTATGTAGCTAAACTGCTGCGATTAGAAACGATAAGAGGCTTGCCATTCGGCAAGCCTCTAACTTTTTTGCGAGACTTAATAGAATCGTGGCTTTTTGCCAACGGTGATCCAGAACATAACTGGACCAACCCATCGCACTTGGGTTACTGATCGATGCACCATCTCATACCACTCGATATACTCGAATGTAAGAGTTGCGTGACCTGCCGTCATCCAGTAGACACGGTGGTAGCAAACCAGGCCCTGATACCCAATAATCAACACCAAGATTATCAGGAGTAGGCTTACCCACCACATTTGTATGGCCTGAAACGGAATCCATATCAGTAGTCCAATCGTCAGAATGAGCAACAGCTTGTATCCGATGTCTCTCAGCTGCAGTCCCCGACGCTCTCCTGCGCTTAGTGGGCGAATCGACATTGTGTCCCCAAATCTACTTAGTGGACGATGCTGGATTTTACCCTGAAACCCACATATGCAAAAGCCTCGGGTAATTCCGAGGCTCTTATCATAAGTGTGACACTATCGCCGCCGCAGGATGAGCCACCACAAACACATAATGGCGACTGTGGCTACAATCCACAACCAGTTGAACGAATTGCTCCAATCCGAATTCACTAGCTTTGGCACTAGAAACACTGCGCCAATAGCTACGATCAGATCGACTAGCAGCTCAAACTTTGTGAATTGGCCCTTCCGCGACTGTGTCAAATTGCCTTCAGCTTGCATAGTACCTCCCTGGTTTTCTGCAAAACTTACGGTTATATGGATGATAGCACTGTGCAATTTCGTGGGGAATCCTGTAAGCAAGTGAAAGCCCCGGAACATTGTTCCAGGGCTTCTTATTCGGACGACGGTTGAGCTACTCAGTTACAGGCGGCAGATCGCTCATTAGCAGAAACAGACCCGTCATGGGTTCACCAGGCATCAGCTCTACGAGAACAGGAACGAATTGTTCAAGTTCTCCAAGTTGTTCCGTGTCACCATCGCATACGGTCAGCATTACGGCTTGACCAACGAAGTAGTGAACAACTGTGTCTTGCGGCAATATCTCGACTTGGTAAGCCAAGTTCGCCGGTTGAGCATTTGCGGGAGCCATGAAAACTGGGGCTTCCTGCTTCAGAGTAACGTCTTGCAAACCACTGATGTTAGCTACGATGTCTTGCATGGTGTTCAACCTTTCGACTTATCCGATATGCATTAAGTATATCAGAACTATGAATAGATTGCTATAGGATATGGAAGAAATTCTCTAATTCAGAGATATAAGCAGATATAGCAGGAATTATGCTTTAGGCTGATTTAGTCCGCCCAGCCAAGCATTTATGTATTCCGCGACTTCTTGCCAGCCATCCTGAGCGATCACCCAATGACTGCGACCGGGAAATTCGCGGAAAGCTGTAATTGCAGAACTTTGCTCATACTTACGGAAATTAGCTTTGTTTAGACCAGCTGGTACATTCTGATCTTGGCTACTAGCCGTAATTAACAGCGGCGCTCGCTGACTATTGGCAAAATTCACCTTAGTGACGTTATTCACCATGGCTAATGCTGATTCGAAGAAAATTCGTCCAGTTTCCGGGACCACGTAATTATCATATGCCCGCTTTTGCGCATCTGTAGGCATGTTATTCACGAAGGAATAGTTAAAGTTAGCCTGTGACATGTGTAGGATCTTATTCCAGCCGCCTAGAGTCAATAAGATCCATAAATTGCTGCGGATGGTAGTAGGAAACAAAAATGGATTCACGCCTTTGGGAGGCGCGGGATCGATCGCCACCCCAGCAGCTCCCAACCCTCTGTCCAACAGCATCTGTACAAACAAACCGCCAAAAGAATGACCGATCAAAATCGGTGGCTCCGGTAATGCACGAATAATCTGGTCGTAATTGTCCACGATCTGCTTGATTCCCAGGCCTTTAAGGCCTGGATCAGGACTTTGTTGCTGCTGCTCTACGCTGCCATCTTTATGCGGCCACGCCGGCAATATACAGTTGTATCCCTGAGATTCGAAGTAAGATTTGAAATTATCCCAGCACTTTGGTGTCACCCAAGCGCCGTGAACGAATACGATGGTTTTGGTCATAGACTATATTAGCGGGAATTACACCAAAGCAAAACCGCCTCTCAAGAGGCGGTTTATGAAAGGCCGGGCGCAAGCGCCCGGCGAATTGATCTAGATTGCGCTTTGCAACTCACTCTGCAATACATAGCAATCCGTGTCTACTACCCCATCCACAGTCAGCTCTGCTTCAATAAAACGCTGCACTCGCGCCTCATGTGTTAGGTTTACAGCTGCAATGCCCGGTTTTATTTGCTCGCCGCGTAGTAAAACGCGACAGCAATATACGGCCTCACCTTCGTGAAGGAGTTTCTTGAACACACGCAGTTTGCTACTACGAATAGTACAGTACTCCATGTTGACCTCCCGTGGTCTATAGTGGTGAAATTATAGCACTGAGACCTTTTAG
>CAYXSB010000084.1:0-4183 GCA_964466865.1 uncultured Candidatus Saccharibacteria bacterium | reverse complement strand
TCCTACGCTCCGGAAGCTACCAAATCACTGTCGATATCGTGGTGGCGAATCGCCGCTGGGTTCTCGCTCACGGATACAGTCCCGGAACCTGGCAATGGCGCAGCACCAGAGTCAGCTTCAGTTAGCTGAGTTGGCTGACTATTAAGATCCAGATTGTCTTTAGCCTCAGCCGCTTGCGCTTCCGCGGCCACGGCATTCTGCTCTTGGACAGCGATATCGTTAGGATTGGTGGTAATTAGATTGTATTCATTTTCGGACGGCACGATTTGGATCGCCACATGATTTGCACCAGCAAAGAAGATACCTTCACCCACACCAGCAGAAAGCAAGAACTGCTTTTCGCCTTCGGTCAGGTAGAACACTTCCTGCAGCACGTTAATCGCCGACGGCGCTTGCTTCAATAGCAATTGCATCGCCGAGTTGTTCACCACAGCCTTTCCGAAATCTGAGTTCAAGAAGTCAGTTACATCCTGGCTGATGACGGTCAAACCTAGTGCATATTTACGGGCACGCTTGGCAATGGAATACACAAATCTTGCAGCATCCGGATACTGCATCATCAACCACGCTTCATCAATGATCAACAATCGTTTGCGTTTATCACGTTTGATTCTGTTCCAAATGAAATCCAACATGGTATACATGGCCAGCGGACGCAGTTCGTCTACTAAGTCACGGATGCTGAAACATGTGAAGGTATTGTGCAAATCCACGTTTGACGCTTGGTCGAATACACCAGATGCACTACCACGTACAAACTTTTCTAAACGAATCGCCATAGAATGAGCTTCGTTCTCGGCCATGGAGTTCAACACTTTATACAAATCTTCCAACAACGGTGGCTCTTTAGTATGTGTCGAAGGATCAGGTGTAATTCCCTTTTCTTTGTAGGTCAAAATCAAAGCACGGTCGAGAATGGCACCTTCCTCCGGCGACAATGTGCCGCCCAACATCATGCGCACCAAGCCAGACATAGTGAGAATCTTAAATCTCAATTCATCTTCATCTTTGGAGAATAAGCCAGACAATTCAAACGGGTTTAGTTTCTGCGCCCCGTCCTGGGAGAATGAAATGTATTCACCACCTACCGCTGCCGCTAATTTCTCATATTCCCGCTCCGGGTCGATAATGATGATCTCAATCCCCAACATCAGCGAGCGCACGGCTTCCAGCTTCACGGCGAAAGATTTACCAGCACCGGAAGTAGCGAACACTACGGCATTGGCATTCGGCAACGAGAATCTGTCAAAAATTACCAAGCTGCGGTTGTGCAGATTTAATCCATACAAAATTCCTTTCTCCATCGTCAAATCTGACGATACAAATGGGAATGTAGTCGCAATCGACGTCGTGTCCAAGTTGCGGGTTTCGTTGATCTTATCCAATCCATAAGGAATAGTGCTCTGGAAACATTCTTCCTGCTGCAATGTTGCGACTTTCACGATCACGCCAATGGAAGCCATGGTCGACTCCAAATTCTTGGCGATCTTTTCCAGTTCATCCAATGTATCCGCATGAATTGTTAGATACAGCGCGTATTGAAAGAAGCGCTCGCTTCCTTGTGCTAGTTGCTCCTGCAACGCCAACGCGTCACGCAGTCTGACCTTAATTGTGGGGTCACCTTGTCGACCAGCTTCTACTTCCAGGTTAATCGTGGCCTGCATTTCGGCAATCTTACGCTTTAGTCTGTCGAGAATTTCACCGGTATCACGCGGGTAATAGAAAGTACTGATATCCACTGGATATTCAAAGTTGATGAGCGGTGATAACCAGTTGGGCACCACAATCGTGGGGTAATCGACTGTAAAGTACGAGCGGAAGAATTTACCGCCGATCACCGCGTGGTTGAAGTCAATCTCGATAGCAGAAGGCGCAATGATGTCTTTCACATCCACCAACCCCTGCACAAACTGCTGAATCGCTTTCTGCTCTTTCTGTAGCGCTAATTGCTCTTCCGGCGATACTCCTGGCGTGGCAGCAGCAGCAGCTGGCTGAGCCGGTACAGGTTTTTTAGGTTTTAGAAATGCGAGTAAATCCATATTATTTTGGTTGTGCGCCGGTAACGTTCAAAGGCTTGCGCTCAAAATTGGTTGTCTCCACCACCCCAGCGCCGATGTCCAGTTGGTCTTGACCGTTGGCAGTATTCACGATTGCTCCTGTCAATTCATCTTCGCGGATGTTCAGCACTTCCAGTCCTACCTTATCAGGTTCGTAGATAGAGTAATACAACTTAATTAGTTCATCATTGCGTAATTGCCTCGCTGCTAGTCCCATGTTGGAGAGTTCTTTGATGATGTGATCGCGCTTTGGCGCTAGTTCAACTTTGGCTTTATCTATCACTTCTGCGGTGTTCACGATCCTTTCTTCTTTGCCAAATATTTGTTTCCAACTACTAGTTTTCACGGCCGCGATCGTCACAGTCGGTACAATTACATAGAATCTCTTGTTCAAAATCTGAGTGGTAGCCGTTAAATTCTTAATGAAATCCTGATAAATCGATACTTGTTGCTGCAACGGTGATGATGCCACCTTGCGTTTGTAATCTTCCAGCAGCACTAAGTACTTGCTGATGTCTGTTTGCTGGGTGCGAATTACGATCTGAATTGGGAACGTCAGAGAATTTAGCAATCCCGCAAAGGTAAAGATCCGGGAATCTTGCTCTTGCCCAGCCAACAAATCAAAGTTCACTGACGTGGTCTCCACCACTATCGATACGATTCCAGTCTTGAGAATTACAAAATCCTCCCGGATATCTTCGATATCCAGATGGTCTTGGGTACTTACTTGTCGTGGATCAAAAATTCCCATAGGTTTATTCTATCACTTCTCGCGGAAGCGGTATGCTGGCATGTGGTCTGACTGGACACGAATTTTGTATTTGAGGAATTGATAATTGGGATGGCTGAGGCTAACCACATACTCACCATTAGTAAACTCCGCTTCGACCGCGAATCGCCCATCTGCTTGAGAGATTGCTACCGGACCAATCTGATCGCCTTGAGTGTCAAAGACTGAGACTTGAGCGTCAGCGATTGGCTTACCAGATTTGTCTACCACCACTCCGTACACCATTCGTTTTGGATCGAGCTTCTTGACCTGCGCGGCGGGCTCATTGCGTGTCGCTACCTGCTTGATCCCGGCATATAGCTGATTGATACGATCAATTACTGGCTGTTTTTGCTCTGAACTCGCCCCTTGCTTGGTTAATTCTCCTAAGCGATCCTGTAAACCTTGAATCTCCTGCTCATATAGCGAAGTCATTTGATCAGTTTCAATTTGCTGAGTTTCGCTAGCCGCATTGCCCACTGGCGTCGTTAACGGCCGCGGTTGAGTATTTCCTACTGGCTGAACTACCATCGTGGTGTTCGGGCCTACACGTACTTCCTGGCCAGAAGCTTGCGGACCGGCTAAATTTCCACTGGACGTCTTTATTCTCGGTCCCTCAGGTCGTGGGAGAGTCGCCTGGCTGGCGCTCGGTTGAAACTCCTGGCCATACACCCGGTCAAAATTGTTACTGCCTAAGTCGTTATCGCTACCTGCTAGTTGGGCAGCTGAGCGGGCGTCCAGCAATCTATCCAGGGAAATGTCGGTTAACTGTTTGGGAGAATCTTTGGCGGCCTTTTCTAACGCTGCTTTTTGCTTGGCCTGCTTATCCTCAATCAGTACATCCGGCACAGCCTCATGCTTGCGCCACACATACCGCGGAGATACAAACAGCGCTCTGATCATCGCGAATAAGCGAACTTCAAAGTCTTTTATCAACGCGGAAGCAATCGCGGTGATCACGATAATGATAATTAGAGGCCAGGAAATTAGGGGATTAATATTTAGAGCATAGATAATCAGCGCCAATACCCCGCCACCGATTATGCGCAGAAACTGAGGAACAGTAAGGTTTCCGAACAACTTGAACTCCACGGTAAGCACATTTTTGGGCACTGCATGTTGATCCATTTGCTCTCATTATACACAGAACCCATTGCCCTATAAACATAATGCGGGCAGGTAAATACCTGCCCGGGGGAGAATCATACAGCTTGAGGAATTAAACTCCCCCAATACGCGTACGCCTTCTCCATGTTCACCGAGAACACCCACTGCTCGCCGTGGCGGGCATCCAACAAAGATTGAGGGTCACACATGTGAGATGCGGCAAGATCGGAAGAGCGTCGAGGAGGGAAAG